>JBFEXY010000013.1:0-19147 GCA_041562415.1 Woeseiaceae bacterium | reverse complement strand
CACCTCGTCCGGCCCGTCTGCGAGCCGCAAGGTTCGGGCGTTCGTGTACATGAATGCGAGCGGGAAGTCCTGCGATACGCCCGCGGCGCCGTGCATCTGGATCGCGTCGTCGATGATGTCAATGGCAATCTTCGGCACGGCTGCCTTGATCTTCGAAATCCACACCTGGGCTTCCTGCACGCCTGCCGTGTCGATCGCGTACGCAGTGCGTAGCGTGAGCAACCGTGCCATGTCGATGTTCATGCGCGCCTCGGCGATGCGATCGTAGTTACCGCCGAGCTTGGCGAGCGGTTTACCGAAAGCCGTTCTGGATACCGAGCGCGCGCACATGAGTTTGAGCGCCCTCTCGGCCATGCCGATTGCACGCATGCAATGATGGATCCGGCCCGGTCCGAGCCGGCCCTGCGCGATCTCGAAACCGCGGCCGGGCCCGAGGATCACGTTGTCCTCCGGCACCCGCACGTCGGTAAAACGCAGATGCATGTGGCCGTGGGGCGCGTGGTCGTCGCCGAAGACGCCCATCGGCCTCACCACTTCCACGCCCGGCGCATCCATCGGTACCAGGATTTGCGAGTGTTGCTGGTGGCGGGCGGCCTCCGGGTTCGTCAGCGCCATGCAGATCAGGATCTTGCAGCGGCGATCGCCCGCGCCGGAAATGTAGCTCTTCTCACCATTGATAACCCACTCGCCGTTCTCGAGCACCGCCGTCGTCGAGATATTTGTAGCGTCCGACGAGGCCACGCCCGGTTCCGTCATCGCGTACGCGGAGCGGATCCTGCCGTCGAGCAAGGGTTCGAGCCACTCGCGCTTCTGTGCCTCGGAGCCGAATCGCTCGATTACTTCCATGTTGCCCGTGTCGGGCGCGCTGCAGTTGAAGGCCTCGGCTGCGAGGTGCGAGCGCCCTGTTTCTTCGGCGATGTACGCGTATTCGACCGTGGTCAGGCCGTGTCCCCGCTCGCTGTCGGTCAGCCAGAAGTTCCACAGTCCCTGTGCGCGGGCCTCGCTCTTCAGGCCCTCCAGGATTTCCTGCTGGCGGTCGTTGAGGGCCCATCGATCTGCATTATTTTCGACTTCGGCCAGGAACTCCTCGTCGACGGGCTCTACCTTGTCACGGATGAAAGTCTTTACGGCCTCGAGAACCGGTTCGAGGCGATCTGTGATGCCAAGGTTCATTGTTATTGTCCTTTTGCGGTCGGTGTGGAAGGCCTGTTGCTACTGTGCCTGCGCTGCAATCTGCCAGAGTATCGCCGAGCGGGTACCGCTACGGCAGTAGCCGAGTACGGGGCCGTCGGCATTTCTTATTACGTCGAGAAACTGTTGCAGCGTTCCCGGGCTGACTGCGCTGCCCTGCATGGGAATCATGTGGAAAGCGATACCGTTCCGTTCGCAGGCCTCGCGTACGGAGTCGCTGGTGGGTTGCCCGAGTTCTTCGCCGTCTGGCCGATTGCAGACGATGGTCGTAAACCCTTCCTGCGCAAAAGACTCGACGTCCTCAGGATCTATCTGCATGGTGACGGAGTAGTTGTCGGAGAGCTGCACGATTCTCATTGCGGCTATTATCTCACGGTTGAAAACCCAGCGCGCCGGGCAGCGACCGGGCAAGAATATAGATGCCCATGACGATCAGGAAGTAACCGAACCAGCGCTTCAGCCTGTCCTGGTGGACTCGACGTGCGAGGCGGCTGCCCACGATGCTGCCGGCGATTCCGAGTAGGGTTACCAGCCAGAGCACGGGCCAGTCGAGGCTGAGATCCTGTTCACTCAGCACGTCAAGGTACTTGTAAAAGCCGCTAAACGATTTCAACGCGATAATGACAAGGCTCGTAGCCACGGCGTGGTGCATGGACAGGCCACCAAGGAGAACCAGCGCCGGCACGATCAGGAAGCCTCCGCCGACACCGACGAGCCCGGTGACAATGCCGACCACGAGACCATCACCCGCGATTTTCCACATTGCGCGCGGCGCATGGTTGCCACCGGAGAGTTTGATGGGCCTGAGCATCAGGTAGGACGCGAGCAACATGACCACGGCAAACAACGCGAGCTGCGTCAATCCGCTGACGTAGGCCGCGATCGCCGCGCCGATATATGTGCCTGCCATCCCTGGTAAGCCGAAGATCGCAACGCTGCGCCAGTTGATGAACCCTGCGCGAATGAATTGCAGGCTGCCGGCCAGGGCAATGCTGCCGACGATGAATAACGAGCCCGCTATTGCGACCTTCTCGTCCTGACCGACGAGG
Source organism: Woeseiaceae bacterium (assembly GCA_041562415.1). Taxonomy (GTDB): domain Bacteria; phylum Pseudomonadota; class Gammaproteobacteria; order Steroidobacterales; family Woeseiaceae; genus UBA1847. The sequence continues at coordinate 16,907 of JBFEXY010000013.1, read as the reverse complement.
TAGACGAGCACCGGCACCGTCAGTATCGAGCCGCCGGATCCCAGCAGGCCCAGGCTGATGCCTATCGCGATCGCGCCGGGCCATGCCATGATCGATACGAACATGTTGCCTGTTCCGCGCCGGCGGGACCCGGCTTACAGGGAGTCCAGGGGTATCTTCAGGTAACGCACGCCGTTCGATTCCGGGTTCGGCAAATAACCCGCGCGCACATTGACCTGGATGGAGGGGAGAATCAGCTTCGGCATGCCGAGTTCGGCGTCGCGGCTTTCGCGCATGGCGACGAACTCGTCCCGCGATACCTTCCGGTTGATGTGGATGTTTGTGTCACGCTGCTCGGCGACCGAGGTCTCCCACCTGAAATCGTCACGTCCCGGCGCCTTGTAGTCGTGACACATGAACAGGCGCGTGTCCTCGGGCAACGCAAGGATCTTCTGTATCGAGTCGTACAGGTCTCCCGCATCGCCGCCCGGGAAATCAGTGCGAGCAGTGCCGAAGTCGGGCATGAAGAGGGTGTCGCCGACGAAGGCAGCGTCGCCGACGACATAGGTAATGCAGGCGGGGGTATGGCCGGGGGTGCCAATTATCGAGCCTGCAATGCTGCCTACCCTGAATTCATCTCCGTCTTCGAACAGGTGGTCGAACTGGGTCCCGTCCGTCGCCAGGTCTTCGATGTTGAACACGCTTTTGAACGTATCCTGCACGGCGGCGACATTCTTGCCAATAGCGATCCTGCCGCCGAGCTTCTCCTTGAGATAGGGGGCAGCCGTCAGGTGATCGGCATGCACGTGTGTCTCGAGGATCCAGCCGACGGAGAGGTCGTTAGTCCTGACAAAGTCGACCACCTTGTCAGCAGACGCCGTGGAAGTACGGCCGGATGCCGGGTCGAAATCGAGGACCGGGTCGATGATCGCCGCCTGCGCCGACCCGGGATCTGCGGCAACGTAGGTTACGGTGAAGGTGGTCTCGTCAAAGAACGCCGTAACGGAGAGCTGACTCATAATGCTGCGAGGACGCGCTCCAGCTTCTCTTTCACCTGCGCCGCAAGCGGCTCGACAGCCGGGTTGTCAACGAGTCCGAGGACGCTACCGGGGTCCATGAAGCTCACGTGCACCTTGCCCTCGTCGTCTTCACGAACGAGCACATTGCACGGCAGCAGCAGACCGATCTCGGGAACGGCCGTGATCGCCTGGTGAGCCAGAGGAGGATTACATGCGCCGAGAATCCTGTATGGCGGCATGTCTTCGCCCAGTTTCTTTTTCAGAGTTGCCTGGACGTCGATCTCCGTCAGTACGCCGAAACCTTCCTTGCCGAGTTCCTCGGTCACCGTCTCGACTGCCTCCTCGAAGCCGAGGTCGACAGGTTTACCGAATCCGAATTTGGTGTCCATCAATGTTTGTCCTTTGTCCCGGCGGGACCACCCGTCCCGCAGAAAATATCGTGAAGTACGTTAATGACGCGGTCGGCCGGCCCGTCGCACAGTGAGTAGTGAATGACCTGTGACTCCCGCCGCGTCTTGACCAGCCCCTCGCGGCGCAGGCGTGCGAGCTGCTGCGACAAGGCGGATTGACTCAACGGGATGATCTCATTGAGTTCGCCAACCGAGCGTTCGCCTTCGGCCAGCGTGCACAGGATCATCAGCCGGCTCTCGTTGCCGAAAGCCCGCATCAGGTTCGCCGCGTCTGCTGCATGTGCCTGCATCTCTTCAGCCTCCGATGTTGCAGATTGCTTCTCAACCGAATGGTCTTCCCTTTTCACCCGTGTTCCTCGCGCTGGGTGCCGGACAGACCAGTACTATAGCGAATAATAAATTAGAAAGCTATAAATTAGACCAGACTAATGTAATGATGGGTGGTTCATTCGGAGCTGATTCGTGTCGGCTTGACTCGGGCCGGTAAGATCGGTCAGGTTTCGGCCACGCCAATGCTTGTGGTGGACCGGTGATGACCGAGAGAGAAATGAAGCACTGCGGAGTCGACGTTCGAACGATATTGCTCGCCGCTGCATTGGTGCTTGCGAGTGCCGCTGCCCGGTCGGCAGCGGACCCGCCCGCGTTACTGCAGGAGACCACTCTTGCGCCCTTGCCGGTGGCCGTGAGTAACAATGCCGTCGCGTCGGTGAGGGCGGGGCGCCGCGACTATGTCGTCAGTTTCAACGGCCTGGCCGAAGGAAAGACACACGCGGATACACTCGCGTCTACTCTTGTCTATGACTCGCGCTCGAAGAGCTGGTCTGAAGCCGACCCCGTCCCCGGTGATGTCGGCCGACTTGCGTCGGTGGCCGCGTCAGCCGATGGGCGGCTGTATGTGTTCGGCGGTTACACGGTGGACGAGGATGGCTCCGAAGTCTCCACCCCATGGACGCACGCGTTCGACCCGCGCAAGCGGGAATTCGAGGAACGTGCGCCGATGCCGGTCCCGGTCGATGATGCCGTTGCCGTTACTTTTGACGACCGCTATATATACCTGATCAGCGGCTGGCACGATCTGGGTAACGTAAACCTCGTGCAACGTTACGACACGCGCAAGGACGCGTGGGTGCAGGCGACACCCATACCCGGACCAGCTGTATTCGGCCACGCCGGTGGTATCGTCGGGAATACGATCGTCTATTGCGACGGCGTTGCCGTGGAGACGCATGACGATCGTCCGCGAAATTTCGCTCCCGTGCCCGATTGTTTCCTGGGGATCATCGATAATGAGGACGAGCGCCGCATAGACTGGCGCAGTGTCGACTACCATCCCGGACTGCCGCGCTATCGCATGGCGGCGGCGGGGATCCCCGAAATGAATGGCGTGCTGTTTGTCGGTGGTAGCGAGAATCCCTACAACTACAACGGGATTGGTTACAACGGCAGGCCATCCGAACCAGCGCACGGGGCACTGTTATTCGACATCGATACTCAAAGCTGGCAAGTGCTCGACTTCGAGGGGGATGCGACGATGGATCATCGCGGGCTCGTTCCGTTCAAAGGCCAGTGGCTCACAATAGGTGGCATGGCGGCGGACCAAAGCGTCACCAATCGCGTGACCTCGTACAAGTTTGACTAAAAAGAGGCGGGCCATAAGGCCCGCCGAACAGCCGATATTGCTACCGACTTGAGGGGGGATAGGGTTGTTTTGTCGTCCGGTCCTGACGATGCCGCTGTTCATTGCGTATCTGCCCTCGACGCAATTTCATGAATCCTGTTCTCGTAGTCGCCGGCTCGTTTCTCGAGCTGCGACACCATGATCATCAGTTCGTGGGCCTGGCGCTCATCCAGCAGCGATGGCAGCTTGCACTGGTGCCGGGCTGCATGCTCGTGGAACGGGTACATCAGGGATCGAAGCGCAGCGGCCATGTCTTCTGCAGCGTCCGAGTTGCGCATCAGGATCCCCATCGCGATTTTCGATACTTCGGCATCTACTCGCGCACGCTCGAAACGCGCCCGGATCGTTACCCAGACGATGTCCAGCTGGTCGTTGGAGTGCGTGAGCGCGTCGGCGAACAGGGTGGGGGCAATATATGCGACCTCGTCTCGCAACTCGCCGGAGACACCGGGGTCGTTTGCAAGGAGGCCAAGCGACGAATCGATTGTGTCCTTGCCTACAAGGAATATTCCGGTCTGGGCCTCTGCATCGATCTCGCGTATCAGGTTCTGGTAGCAATACTCGACTGGATCATCGGAAGCATGAGCCAGCTCGATCTTGGTAAGGTTCTCCACGGTGACCTTGCGTTGCGTCCACCGGTCTACGTTGGACAGCAGTCCGCCATCGGCCGTGAACGCCTCGTAGAGGAAACGGGAGACCTCGGCGTGGATGGCTTCGGATAATGAGTAACGCTTGGTGTCGTTCGGAACCAGGCTGAGCATGTCTTTCTCCTGCGAAATCTGGGGTCCACTGTAGGCCGACAGGTGCGCCCGTTCTGGTCAATACCGGTCAGGGATTGTGCAAATCGCATCAAGCTGCGAAACAGCTTGAGCCCGCGCAGTTATTGGGGTTCACTATCAGCAGCCATGCTCTACGAACCTACGACACTGGCGAACGTCGCCCGACTCATCGGCGAAACGCTGCAAAAGGATTACGGCATCGATCCCGCGCCGATTTTCGAACAGGTGAAGATCGACACCGGTAAATTCGAGAAGCCCGGTTCACGCGTGCCCCTGTCGAAAATGACCCGGCTGTGGGACACGGCCGTTTACATTACCGACGATCAGCAATTCGGCCTGAAAGCGGGAGCCCACGCCGAACCGAGTGATTTCTATGTGCTCGGTCACGCGTGGCTGGCGAGCGCCACGTTGAGGGGTGCATTGGAGCGGCTATGCCGTTATGCCCACGTGTTGTCTACCGCGATCACACGGGCCGAGGTCGTGGACGAAGACGACATGATCGTGTTCGTCGAGTCTTTTCCCGATCCGTCGATCGTGGTCAACCGTACCGCCGACGAGGCAGGGATGGTTGCTTTTTTCAAGCTCTGCGAAATCATCAGGCGCGAACCGGTGCGGCCGCTGAAGGCGGAACTGATTTTTCCGCCCGACAAGGCCCGCGATTATCTCGACGAATTCCTGCAGTGCCCCGTCACCTACGGTAACGAGCGCGAGAAGTTCTACTTTTCGAAGGACGTCTTCGAGGAGCGCCTTCCCGGCTATATTCCCGACGTACTGGATTCGACGTCGCGGATCGCGGAGCAGTACCTCGAGTCGCTCGACCAGAGCAAGGTGGCCACGGATGTCAGGCGTCTGCTCGTACAAATGTTGCCTTCCGGCAAGGCAGACCAGGACAAGATCGCCAACCGTCTGTACCGGAGTACCAGCACGCTGCAACGCCAACTCAGCGCCGAAGGCACCAGCTACCGCGACATTCTCGAGACCACGCGCCGCAGCCTCGCGGAAAAATATCTAAGGGATGGCGATTACACGCAGGCGGAAATCGCGTACATGGTCGGGTTTTCCGACCAGAGCAATTTCGCGCGCGCTTTCAAGCGCTGGACGGGCATGAGCCCGGGGCAATTTCAGAAGACGGCCTGAACGCTGTCACCCGGACAGCACCGACTCGCGGATTTCGTCGATCTGCGGCTTGATGACGCGCGGCCGCTTGCCGAGGCAATGCTTGTCGCGGGGGCATGCGGAGCTTCGCGGACAGATTATCGTCGCGTCTCTTTGCGCGCCGTCAGCGATCCATCCGATATTGAGGATCCGCCCGATGCTGTCGAGCTGCTTGCGGGCTTCGGCCGGTATCGGACCGGAGCCGCCGTTTGCGTTACAGCTGGATTCGATCATGTCGATGGTAGCTGATGGATCGAAGCCCTGGGCATCCAGCGCGGGTGACAGATCGACGCCTGCACACAGGACGTGCCGATTGCCGGCGGCGTCGCGGCTGCGGATCGACTGGCAGCAATACAGCCTCTTGTCGTCGCCCGCCGGCAGCACGGAGATCTGTGACGAGGGCTTGTTCGAGCGGCTGTGCAGCATCCGGAACACGGCCCAGTGCTGGCAAGGGTCGGAAATCATCGACATGTTGCCCCAGGGCAGAGGGATGCCGTTGCCGCGATAGACTGCGCGAAAACTGCCGGGCGGGTAAGCGTCGAAATAGTGCCAGTGAGGATAGGGAGAAACACTCGGCATGCGCCGCATGACCAGTGTCGTCGTCAGGTCGACCTTGTCACCCGCATTAATCGCGTAAGAGTTGCGCGCCAGGAATTGCCGGAACGGGGTTTTCGGCGCGAGCAGTGCTGCGGCGAAATAACTGCATTCGAAGTCACGCCAGGCGTAAAGAATGTCGCGCGCGTCGACATTCTGGGTGCCATCGTCGACGGGACGCGTCGAACTCCTGCCGCCCGAAATCTGCGGGATGCGCGCGCCGTCCCCGTCGTGCAGGACCTTGTGGGCGACCTGGTTTGCAAGGTCGAATTTCAGTCTCGCAGGCGCTTTCTCCAGCGCACGGTTCAGGTAGACCCGGTTCGGCGCATCATAAAAGGACCGTACCAGTGACTTGATCGGCAGGTCTTCGCCGATATCGTTGGCCGGCGGTTTGTCGAACCAGTGGATCTCGAGGCCGAGATGCTTCGCAATATCGAACACGTTTGCCAGCGACATCGGAAACAGTTTGTTGCCGATACTCTCCGCTGCACGTTCGATATCGGGGAAACGGTTCTGGTTGGATTCCTGGTGCGCACGTATCAGCAGGTGCGCGAACTGTCGGCCGGTCGTGCCTGTCTGACTCAGGAGTTCGGGGATGGCAAGCTGCAATAGATTTTCTGAAAAGAGGAAGCCCGGCTCCAGCGGCATGCCGCCGACAGGCGCCTCGGGCGCCGTATCGATCGCGGTCTCGTCAAGGGATTCATCGAGAAACCAGTGAACGTCCTTCTGGAATATCTCGGCGATGATGGTGAGCAGGCGCTCCGACGGCACTCGTTTGCCGTTCTCGATCATCGAAAGATAGGAGACCGAGGGGCCGGCCTCCGGATCGATCTGTACGCATCGCACCGAGAGGTCTTCGAGCGTAAGATGGTTGCGTTTCCTGAGCATGCGCATCTTTGTACCCAGGAAATGCGACTTCCGTCGCAGGCTATGCGGGGACGACATATATCACTCGTTGTGAAATTGACACTGTGAAATTTTTGCTGTGAAATTTCATGATTCGCCTGCGTACTATAACGCCGGAAAGCGGTGCTTTCACGTAAATTGAAGATTGAATACGGGACGGGGTTTTCGTCATGAATCGAGAAGAGCAGATCACCAAGCTGGAATCCGAATGGGCTGAGAACCCCAGGTGGAAGGACGTCAAGCGGGATTACAGCGCTGCAGACGTCGTCAAGCTTCGAGGAACGGTACACATCGAGTACACGCTGGCGCGCCGCGGCAGCGAGAAGCTATGGAATTATGTTCATGAGGACGAGCCGCTGTGCGCGCTCGGTGCGATCACTGGCAACCAGGCAATCCAGGAAGTGCAGGCCGGGCTCAGGGCGATCTATTGCTCCGGTTGGCAGGTAGCGGGTGACGGCAACAGCGCGGGCGAAATGTATCCGGATCAGAGCCTCTATCCCGTCGACTCTGTGCCGAAAATGGTGGAGCGCATCAACAATGCGTTCATCCGCACGGACGAAATTCATGCCCTCAACGAAGATGACAGCATCGATTGGTTCGCGCCGATCGTGGCCGATGCCGAGGCCGGCTTCGGCGGCAACCTCAACGCTTTCGAACTCATGAAACACATGATTCGCGCAGGCGCAGCCGGTGTTCACTTCGAGGACCAGTTGTCGTCGGCCAAGAAATGCGGCCACATGGGGGGCAAGGTACTCGTTCCGACGCAGGAGGCTGAAGCAAAGCTATGCGCTGCCCGGCTCGCAGCCGACGTGTATGACGTTCCGACCGTACTCATCGCTCGCACCGACGCAGATGCGGCAAATCTCATTACCTCGGATTCGGATGAGCGCGACAGGGAATTCATCACCGGTGAGCGGACGCCCGAAGGCTTCTTCCGCACCAACGCCGGGCTCGACCAGGCGATCGCGCGCGGCCTCGCCTATGCGCCATATGCCGACATGATCTGGTGCGAGACGTCCAGGCCGGATCTCGAGCAGGCACAGCGCTTTGCCGAGGCAATTCATGCGAAGTTCCCGGATCAGTTTCTGGCATATAACTGCTCGCCTTCGTTCAACTGGCAGGCAAACCTCGACGACCAGACGATGAAGGTGTTCCGCGAGGAACTGGGCAAGATGGGATACAAGTTCCAGTTCATAACGCTCGCCGGCTGGCACGCGCTGAACTCGAGCATGTTCCGGCTCAGCCGCGCCTACAAGGCCGAAGGCATGTATGCCTATTCGCGGTTGCAGCAGCGCGAATTCGCCGATGAGCAGCACGGTTTCCGCGCGGCCAAACACCAGTCCTTCGTTGGCGCCGGCTACTTCGATGCCGTGCAGAATACGATTATGCACGGGCTGTCATCGACGACGGCGCTGGAAGGCAGCACCGAGGAAGAACAGTTCGTCGCATAGACAGACGGGTGTCATGAGCAAGAACGAAAAAGGCCGGCGGGAAGTCGGTAGCCTCCGCATCGACACGGCCTTTTTCGATTTTGTCGAAAAAGAGCTCCTGCCCGCGATCGACGCGGAGCCGTCCGGTTTCTGGTCCGGTTTCGAGGCATTGATCGACGAATTGACGCCGATCAATCGCGAGTTGCTGCGGACACGTGACATGCTCCAGCAGCAGATCGACGAATGGCATCGCGCCCACCCGGGCGGTGACTACGACCACTCAGAGTACGTCGCCTTCCTGAAGTCCATCGGTTATCTTCGAGATGCCGGCGACGACTTCTCAATCGGTACGGAAAATGTCGATCCGGAAATCGCCGCTATCGCGGGCCCGCAGCTGGTCGTTCCGGTCAGCAATGCGCGCTTTGCCCTGAACGCCGCGAACGCACGCTGGGGCAGCCTGTACGACGCGCTTTACGGCACCGACGTCATCAGCGAAGAAGACGGCCAGCAGCGCGAGGGGCCTTACAACCCGAAGCGTGGTTGCGCGGTCATTCGTTACGTGCAGGGCTTCCTCGATCATGCCATTCCGCTCGACGGGTCGAGCCACGCGGACGTGTCGGATTACGGCCTTGCCGGAAACGAGTTCGTGGCGGTCGTCGACGGCAAGACCGTCAGCCTTGCTGACCCAGCCGCTTTCAGGGGGCACGCGCGTGATGCCGATGCCGCTACCTACCTGTTCGCGCACAATGGCCTGCACGTCGAGATTCAGACGAACCCGCATCACCCGATCGGCCGTGAAGCTGCCGCGAACGTCGCTGACGTTGTTCTGGAATCGGCTATAACGACGATCCAGGACTGCGAGGACTCGGTTGCGGCGGTCGACGCCGAGGACAAGGTCAACGTCTACCGCAACTGGCTCGGTCTCATGCAGGGTGCCCTCGAGGCGACGTTCGCGAAGGGCGGCGAAAGGCTAACGCGGCGCCTCAATACGGATCGGGAATACACGAGCGTCGATGGCGACCGCCTCGTCCTGACCGGCCGCAGCCTCATGCTGGTCCGCAACGTCGGCCACCTGATGACCAATGGCACGATCCTCGACCGTAACGGCGACGAGGTGTTCGAAGGCATCATGGATGCCGTCATTACGACAGGTTGCGCGCTGGCCAATCGCAAATTGCAGGACAGCCTGCCGAACAGTCGACATGGCAACGTCTATATCGTCAAGCCCAAGATGCACGGACCTGACGAAGCCGCGTATACGAATACCTTGTTCTCGCGCGTCGAAGACCTGTTCGGGCTCGAGCGCAACACTCTTAAAGTTGGCGTCATGGACGAGGAGCGCCGTACGACGGTCAACCTCATGGAATGCATCCGCGCCGTTAAGGACCGGCTGGTCTTTATCAACACCGGCTTCCTCGATCGAACCGGCGACGAGATTCACACAAGCATGCAGGCCGGCCCGATGAAGCCCAAGGAGGAGATCAAGCAGGAGCCCTGGATCAACGCTTACGAGGACTGGAACGTCGACATCGGGATCCGCTGCGGTTTGCCCGGCCGGGCACAGATCGGCAAGGGAATGTGGCCGAAGCCCGACGAAATGAAGCAAATGATGGACACCAAGCAGGCGCATCCGGAAGCAGGCGCCAATTGCGCGTGGGTACCATCGCCGACGGCGGCGACGCTGCATGTCATGCATTATCACTTCGTGGACGTGGCAGCGCGCCAGCGAGAACTCGCTTCGCGGCCGCTGGCGAGCCTCGATGACATACTTACACCGCCGCTGTGTAATCCGGCAACGCTGGATGCACAGACCATCCAGAACGAACTCGACAACAATGCGCAGGGCATCCTGGGATATGTCGTTCGCTGGATCGACCAGGGCGTCGGTTGTTCAAAAGTACCCGACATCAACGATGTGGGCCTCATGGAGGATCGAGCGACGCTGCGAATCTCGAGCCAGCACATGGCCAACTGGCTGCTGCACGGCATAACCAATAACAAGCAGGTGCGCGAGACATTCGAACGCATGGCAGCGATCGTCGACGATCAAAATGCCGGTGATCCCGTCTACATCCGGATGAGCGACGACTACGAGGGCAGCATCGCATTTCGCGCCGCCTGCGACCTGGTCTTGAAGGGTTGCGAACAGCCAAACGGCTATACTGAACCTTTGCTTCACGATTATCGTCAGAAGCTCAAGGCCAGCCGTTCGGGGTAACACCATCACACAACGACTTTTTCTCGCCGCGTTGATCCTGTTACCGGTCGCCGCGATCGGGGAGGATCACGTTACCGTTGCCGTGGCGAGCAACTTTGCCGCTACCGCGCGCGAAGTCGCGGGGCGGTTTTCGCAGGAGTCAGGGCTCGACGTCCGTATCACTACGGCTTCGACGGGCAAGCTCTATGCCCAGATCGTAAACGGCGCACCCTTCGACATACTGTTGGCCGCGGATTCCGAGCGGCCGCAACGGCTGGAAGCCGCGGGCGCCGGCGTTCCCGGGACACGGTTCACGTATGCGCTCGGTGCGCTCGTGTTGTGGTCGCGGCAGGTGGATGACTGCCGCGAGGCGCTGCGAAGCGCCGACGGCGGTCGCATCGCGATCGCCAACCCCGAGACTGCGCCGTACGGGGCAGCTGCCGTGTCATACCTGCGACAATCAGGGCTCTGGGAATCGGTGAGTGAGCGGCTCGTTATTGGCGAGAACATTGCCCAGACCCTGCAATTTGCCGCGTCGGGCAATGCGCGGCTCGGTTTCATCGCCCGCTCCCAGCTTCGGGCGCCTTCACTGCCGCAGGCGTCGTGCACCTGGCTGGTTCCGGAAACGATGTACTCCGCGATCGACCAGCAGGCGATATTGTTGCGGAGAGGAGCAGGTGTCGAGGGTGCGAAGTCGTTCCTGGCGTTCCTGCGCGGCGATACCGGACGTGCCATTATCCTGCGCCATGGATACGGGCTGCCCGAGGTGAAAGAGTAATGGCGTCGACATTAGGCCCCCTGCTGCTATCGCTGCAGCTGGCCGCATTGACCACCCTGATCCTTATTCTGCTGGGAACGCCACTCGCATGGTGGCTGTCGCGCACTCGCTCACGGCTGAAGCCGGCAATCCAGGCCGTCGTGGCCCTGCCCATCGTCCTGCCGCCGACGGTTATGGGGTTTTACCTGTTGATCGTGCTCGGCCCTTACGGGGCCATCGGCCGATGGTGGGTCGAGATTACCGGGGAAGCGCTGACCTTTTCATTCACCGGCCTGGTCATCGCGTCCTGCTTCTACAGCCTGCCGTTCGCAGTACAGCCGCTGCAGAGCGCATTCGATGCTCTGGGCACGCAGGAAGTGGAGGCAGCCAGAACCCTTGGCGCCTCCCAACTCGATGCATTTTTTACCATTGCCATACCGCTTTCGGTGCCGGGGTTCCTGACCGCGACTGTGCTCAGCTTCGCGCACACGCTGGGTGAATTCGGCGTCGTACTGATGGTCGGCGGCAACATCCCGGGAGAGACTCGCGTGGTATCGATAGCGATCTACGATCATGTCGAATCGCTCGACTACGCCAGTGCCCACCAGATGTCGATCATCCTGGTCGCCTTTGCGTTCGCGGTACTCCTGTCGATGTTCCTGATCAACCGCCGGCTCGAAGGACGATCACGGTGAGCAGGGACATCTCGGTACGTTACCAACTGCAGCGCAGGGACTTTTCGCTGGATGTCGACGTTGATGTTCCGATGCAGGGTATCACCGGTGTGTTCGGCGAGTCGGGCGCCGGCAAGACTGCGCTATTGCGTTGCATTGCCGGGCTCGAGCAAGGCGCATCAGGGCGACTCGTCGTAGCGGGCGAGGTCTGGCAGGACGATACGAGGTCGCGTCCGGTTCATGACCGCGAGATCGGCTACGTGTTCCAGGAACCGCGCTTGTTCGCGCACCTGAACGTGCGACAGAACATCGAATACGGTCAGCGTCGCGGCCGCCGCGAGGATGTCGGCTTCGATGAGGCGGTGGAATTGCTCGGCCTTGGCGAGCTGCTGGACCGCAGGGTCGACACGCTGTCCGGTGGCGAGGCACAGCGCGTCGCGATCGCGAGGGCGCTGCTGCGATCTCCCCGGGTCGTGCTCATGGACGAACCGATAGCGTCGCTCGACCGCGCACGCCGCGATGAGATCCTGCCCTTTCTCGACAGGCTGCACGCGGCGTTATCCATACCGGTTATCTATGTCAGCCACAGCACCGAAGAGGTCATCCGCCTTTGCGACTACTTGCTGGTCATGGAACGTGGCCGGATCGTTGCTTCAGGTGCGATACAGGAGGTGCTGCTGCGTGCCGACCTGCCCTTGCTTAGTGGTGAGGAAGCCGGTGCAATCATTCATGCCAATGTAGTCATGCACGATGCCGATGACGGCCTTACGAAGATCGCATTCGACGGCGTCGAAATGTGGGTGCCGGGAAATTACGAAGCCGGGGTACCGTTACGACTGCGTATTCGTGCGAATGATGTCAGCATCTGCCGTGAGAACCCGGGTACGTCGACTGTGCTCAATGTGCTACCCGCATCCATAGAATCGATTCGCAGCGACGGCGAGTCGTCGGAACTCGTGCAGCTTGCTATCGGCTCCGAACACATACTTGCACGGGTCACGCGCCGTTCCAGGGCGCAGCTCGATCTCAGGCCGGGCGAGCAGGTGCTGGCGCAGATCAAGTCCGTCGCGGTCAAGAACGCGCCTGCCGCGGGGCGCTGATCAAAGTACGGGAGACGCCAGTCGTGCGATTCGTGCGGCGACCCTGAACAGGTAATTCTTGTTTTCGTACTCGCCCTGTACCATGCGGCGCGAATTCTCGAAGTCCTCTTCGAACATCGACTCCACGGCTTGTGCAAATCCCTGTTCGGCCACCACGGCAGTAATTTCGAAGTTGAGCCGGAACGACCGATTGTCGAAGTTGGCGGTACCGACGGTAGCGACCGAGTCATCGATAAGCATCACCTTGCCGTGCAGGAACCCGCCCTGGTAACGGTAGAAGCTGACGCCGGTAGAGCTGACTTCGTCGAAGTACGAGTAAGCTGCGAGTTTGACGAGAAAACTGTCGGATATCTCCGGTATGAGGATCCGTACGTCGACGCCGCGAAGGGCCGCAAGCTGAAGCGACTGAACGATCGCATCGTCCGGCACGAAGTACGGACTCGCAATCCAGATGCGACGTGTTGCCGCGTTGATCGCCTGGGTGTACATCAGTGACGCGGTCTCGACGTCATCAGCCGGGCCGCTGGCAATGATCAGCGCCTGAGCGTTGCCGCCCGTTGACCTGACCGGTTCCCAGTCGAGCTCGGACAGTGTCTCGTCTGCAGCCCAGCGCCAGTCCTCGACAAACGCAATCTGGGCGCCGAGGGCGGCCGGGCCCTCGATACGCATGTGCGTATCACGCCATCGACCGAACTTCGGAGACTTACCCAGGTACTCGTCGCCGACATTGTGGCCACCCACCCAGGCCGCACGACCGTCGACGACTACAGTCTTGCGATGATTGCGAAAATTCAGCTGAAACCGGTTGCCGGAGCCTTTGCGGCTGTGGAATGGCAGGACGTTTACGCCACTGTTGCGGAGCTCCCTGATGTAAGACTCGGCGAGCCCGAGACTGCCGATTTCGTCGTACAGAAAGTAGACCTGGACGCCGCGCTCTGCCGCGGCGATCAACCGCGATTTTAATTCGTTGCCGACGTCGTCGGCGCGGACGATATAGAACTGCACGAGTACGTAGTCCTGCGCCGAGTCGATGCCGTCGAATATGCTCGCGAACGTGTCCTTACCGTCCACCAGCAGTTCGACGTCATTGGCGCCCGTGAACGGCAGTCGAGCGAGGCGTTCAATGCCGCGAACCACGGTATTTCCCCATTCGGTTCCGGCATCCAGTCGTTCGATTCCAAGCCGGGCGCGCCGGGACAGATCGTCGAGCCGGCCGTCGTCGGCGCGCCTCGCGACTACGTAGCCGTTGAACTTGTCACGGCCGAAAACCCAGTAAGCCGGAACGCTGACCACGGGCATGATGACGAGCGACACGGTCCACGCGATCGATCCCTGCGGCGTCCGGACATTCATCACGGCGTGCATCGCCGACAGGATGCCGAGCACTTCGAATATAAGGACAAGGCTTACGATCACAGTCTTCTTCCGTTGTTTCAGGTTGTCAATGTGCTTGCGGATTCTTGCCATCGCCGGCTTCGTTTGTAAATTCCGGCATACAGACTTATACGTATGCGCCAAAGATATTTTCTGTTAATTCAACAATTTACCATAATTACTCAAAGCGTTATGTCTTTTACCTGTCACGGCGATCCGCTACAATCCGTCAAACGCAGTCCACCAAAACAACAACAGAGCAGGGGATCGCGTTTTGAGTACAGTACGGGGACGTCTGAAGAGTGGTCCGGCCATCGCCGGGCACGCCGTACTGGTTACGGTTCTGCTCTATTCTACGATAGCCTGGGCGACTGGCTGGCTGCCCTTCGCAGTACCGGACTCTGCCGTCGTCCCGCGCGGTGGAACCGTCGAGGAGTTGACGACGGGCGCGAAGAGCGTGCTCGACAACGATTTCGACCTCGAACGCGATCGGCTGACGGCCACCCTCTCGAAAGACGTCAAGCACGGCACGCTCGTGCTGCGCAGCGATGGCACCTTCCTATACCGGCACGACGGCAGCAAACCGGACAGCGACGAGTTCAAGTACCGCGCATTCGACGGCACAGGGTTCTCACGCGAAGCCGCGGTTACGATCACCATAGAGGACGTACCGAATTCGCCGCCATTCGTGGTAAGTGACGTCCCGGAACAAGTAGCGACGGAAGGCATCGAGTATCGACTTGCTCTCGCCGGAAACTTCGCCGACCCCGATGATGGCGACGAACTGCGTTTCAGCATCAACGGCCTTCCAGGCAGCGGCTCCCTGCAGTTCGATGAGGATCTTGCGATACTCGCCGGCACGCCGGTTGCCGCCGACGTCCGGGATCAACCTTACCGGATCAAGGTGACGGCAACCGACCGGCAGGGCGCTTCGGCCAGTCTCGAGTTCGACTTGCGCATACTGCGGTTCAATGCGCCGCCTGTCGTCGTCACGCAGGTTCCCGATCAGGAAGCGATCGAGGGTATCGCGTACAGCCTGAATCTTGCTGCGAATTTTGATGACCCCGACGAGGGTGACGTACTGCGGTTCAGCAGCACTGGTCTGCCAGCGGGCGGTTCGCTGCAGCTCGACGCCGAAACCGGTCAGCTCTCGGGCACGCCGACCCGTGAAGACGCTCGCGACGAACCCTATACGATCGTGGTGCAAGTGACAGATCGCGCCGGCGCTACTGCCACTATGAGCTTTCGGTTGCTCATACTGCGCGACAACCGCAGCGATCTCGTGCTGGACATTGCTTCCGCAACGAACGCGGTCACTGTCGGCGAAGATGCGCGGTGGAATATCGAAATCCTGAACAAAGGCCCGGCCGACCTGCAGGAAGGCCAGTTGTTCGCCGGCTGGGTGACCAGCGGTCCGCCCCTGACCGTCACCGCTCCAGACGGCTGCGTCGTTACGAACAACACGACCAGTGCGCCCGTCATGGACTGCGCGCTCGATCTTCTGGCGTCAGGCACGTCCACCACGATCGCCGTACAGGGCATCCAGGAAGGCGACGGCGACAATTCGCTTATTGGTGCTGTCGCTGCAGACGATCCGAATCCCGACGATAACGAAGATCTTGCAAGCATGGCCGTCGTTGCGGAGTTCAGTGAAGGGCCGGCGCAGATCGTCAACGTCTCCGGTGCCGCGTTGGGTGCCGCCGATTTCGACGGTGACGGTGCAGTGGACATTGTCGCTGCCGGCCCCGAAACCATGGTGTTCTTTAATAATGGCAGCCGTGCACTTGCCACGCCCGGAATCAGCCTCGGTCCCGATAGCGGCGGAACCGTGGTGGCGGCGCTCGAATGGAACGGCGATGGCTCACCCGACATCGCGGTGGGCGGCCTGAACGGGCGATCCGTCGAGGTCTTCGTCAACGACGGTAGCGGTGGCTTCGGCAGTGCCGCCAGTCTGCAGGGTGGCGGCATTGCAAACGTGAACGACCTGCACGTCGCGGACTTCGACGGAGCTGGTATATCGGAGATACTGGTCACGGGTTCCGGCGGCACGGAGCTGCTTCGGCGTGGCGCGGACGGTGCAATAATCGCGACGCCATTGGCAGCAGGTGCCGGGCGTGATCTCGCCGTTGCGGACCTCGACCAGGACGGCGACCAGGACTTCGTCGTCGTCCTCGCCGCGGATCGCAGGATCGAGTTAAACGTCAATGACGGCAGCGGCTCATTCGCGACCGTTACTTCACTCGACTTCGGCAGCGTCGCTAACGTCAGTGTGAGTGATGTCAACGGCGACGGTGCCGTGGATCTGTTGCTGGCAATCGATGGTAACGACATGAGTGCGCCGCAAAACAAGATCCTCTATCAGCAGGGCAGCGGCGAGTTCTCTCCAGGTCCGTCGTTCGGCGCATCGCCGGTGGCGGCACTCGTAACGGGCGATATCAATATTGACGGCTGGAGCGATATAGTCGCGATCAACCAGGCGGGCGTGCACCAGATGTACCTCGGCTCGCAAGGCGGTGAATTCTCACTGGCGCCCGAACAGATCGTAAGTGCTGGGATGCGAAGTGGTGTTCTGATCGACTTCAACAGCGACGAGTCGCTCGACCTGATTCTTGCAGGACCCGATGCTGGCGTGCTGGAGATTCATGCGAACAACGGCATCGGTCGGCTCGGTCTGGGTGATCGCATCGGCCCCGAGATCGAACTGCTGGGCGAAGTCAGAGTGAATATCCCCGCCGGACAGGAATACGTGGACCCCGGCGCGACAGCGCTCGATGATATTGACGGCGACATCACGGACAAGATCGAGGTGTCCGGCACCGTCAGTTCGACCGTCGTTGGCACTCAGACCATCACAT
>JBFEXY010000012.1:0-19756 GCA_041562415.1 Woeseiaceae bacterium | reverse complement strand
GCCTTCCTTCACGATGTCCTCGCTATCGCGGTACTCGTGCCAGTCTGACGCCCGCAGCACCTCCCAGATCTCGGCGTGCGAAAATTCGTGGAAGAATGTCAGCGTGCGCAGCAGGTCGAAGTGTTCCTGGTTGTCCAGACTGTCGTACTTCTGCCGCAGGTCCTTATAGACGCGCGTGAGTTCGGCAGCCATCGTCGCACCACTGCCGAGCCGCTTGTCCGGATCCTTGATCATCGTCTTCGCGACGACCTCCTCGAGTTCCTCCGGCAGGTCGCCGCGATAAGTGTGTATCGGCGGCGGAGTCGCGTATACGATCTGGTGCAGGAGCTTGGACAGGTTGTCCGCGCGGAACGGACGGAAGCCGGTCAACAGTTCATACATGACCGCGCCAAGCGAATACAGGTCGGACGCGGGCGTGAGTTCCTCGGATTGCACCTGCTCCGGCGACATATAGCTCGGCGATCCGGCAATTCCTTCGATGCGGGATACTTCGGAGTCGCTGACGATGGCGATGCCGAAATCGATGATGCGTACGTCATTGTCGATCGTCAGCATCACGTTGCTGGGCTTGATGTCGCGATGGATGACGCCACGGCCGTGTGCATAGTGCAACGCCTTGGCGCACTTGTAGATTATTTCGACGACGTCGTCGACGCGCAGCAGGTTGTCGGGCCGGCAATAGGCAGCCAGCGTGCGTGCGCCCTGGATGTGCTCGGTGACGACGTAATACTTGCCGTCCTCTTCGCCCGCATCATAGATCGGCATGATGTTCGGATGCTGCAGCATGCCGACCATGTGCGCTTCATTGAAGAACATCTTGCGCGAGACCTGCGCCCGATCCGCGTCCACGTCCTCCTCGATGTTGTAGACCTTGATCGCGACGTCGCGGCGGTAGTAGGGGTCGTGAGACAGGTACACCATGCCGGTGCTGCCCTTGCCGATCTTGTTAATGATGACGTACTTGCCGATTTTCTCGGGCACGTCATGTGGGCGCTTGAATTCGCTAACAGGACTGGCCATTTTGTCTCACGTCAAGTCATAAGCCACCCGTACAAACCCAGCAAAATCAAGGCATACAGCGCGGCGGCGAGGTCGTCCAGCATAATTCCGAGCCCACCGCCGAGTCTGTGATCCAAGTCCCGAATCGGCCACGGTTTGGCGATATCGAAGACCCGGAACAGCACGAATCCCAGTATCCACGCAGCTATCGTGGGTGGCGCCGCGAGCAGCGTTATGTACATACCCGCTATCTCGTCCCAGACGATCCCACCGTGATCATGCACGCCAATACGGCGCGCGCTCTCGCCGCAGATCCAGATGCCGGCAACCGAGATAGCGGCGGCGACCGCCAGCTGCAGCGGCAGTCCGAGGTCGATCGTCAGCCAGGCGAAAAGGACACCCACAAGCGAACCGACGGTCCCGGGCGCGACCGGCGATAACCCGGTACCGAAGCCGAAGGCAAGAATGTGCACAGGGTCCGTCAGGACCGTTCGTGCCAGGTTTTGGGGGGCGTCAGTCATCAGAAATGACGGTACCCGGTGTCGTCGAAAGGAACAACCGAATCCCCGTCGCGGCATACCAGGCCGGCTTCCGCCGTAATGCACCCGATCGTCGTGACCTCGGACGCGATCGCCGCCGGGAGCAGCGACTCAGGCAGGGCAAAACAGAGCTCGTAGTCGTCGCCACCACCCATCGCGTGGCGCAGTGCCTGCGCACGACCGACCGCATCGATCAATTCCTGCGACAGCGGCAGCTGCTGCACATCGAGCTCCGCGCCCACCCCGCTCGCCTCGAGGATCTTGGACAGGTCTGCCACCAGCCCATCGGATACGTCGATTGCCGCGTGCGCAATGCCGGCCAGCGTTTTGCCGATACGAACCCGGGCCGTTGGCCGCGCGAAGCGCCTTGCAAGGTAGTGCCCGCCCTGGCCCGCCGACAGCTGGCTGAGCCCTGCCGCAGCATCGCCCAGGGTGCCGGTCACGTAGATCGTATCGCCCGCCTTTGCGCCGCCACGATACAGCGCGGTACCCGGCGCAAGATCGCCGCTCATCTGAATGCTGACGACGAGCTGGTCCCCTTTCGTGGTATCGCCGCCAACCAGTACCACGCCCCACTCGCCCGCTGCTTCATAGAGCCCTGCAGCAAACTCGTCCAGCCATTCCGGATCGGCTTCAACGAGGGTCAGCGCCAGGGTCATCCAGCGCGGTTCCGCGCCCATTGCTGCGATGTCCGAGAGATTGACGGCCACGATGCGATAACCGACATCGCGCGGATTCATGTCCAACGGGAAATGCGTGCCTGCTACCATCGTGTCGATAACGGTAACCAGCTCCCGGCCCGCGGGCGGCCGCAGGACGGCACCGTCATCGCCGACACCGGCCACGACTGCCGGCGAGTCTGAAGACCGCGAAAAGTAGCGGCGGATCAGTTCGAACTCATCCACTGCCTTTGGCCTTGACCTCGACTTCTCGCAGCGACTGCGCGGCGGCATCGAGACAGGCATTGATGTACTTATGGCCGTCGCTTGCACCGAAGCGCTTGGCGAGATTCACGCATTCATTAATCACGACGCGGTACGGAATATCGATGCGCGATTGCAGTTCATAGGTGCCGATCAGGAGTATGCCCAGCTCGACCGGGTCCAGCTGCTCCAGCGGCCTGTCGATGAACGTCGCGATACTTTGTTCCAGCTCTGCCTGCTCATCGCAGATCGCACGCAATAGCTCCTCGAAAAACTCCTGGTCGACGCGTTCGTAGGCAACCTGCTCCCGAAACTGCGACTGCAACTCCTTCTGGTCGTGGCCGGCGATCTGCTTCTGGTACAAAGCCTGCAGCAGCAATTCGCGCGCACGCGTGCGTGCGCCGGTTGATTCTCCGGATGCCATGACTAGTCGATGCGGCGCAGCAGGTCGACCATCTCGATGACGGCCAGGGTCGCTTCTTCGCCCTTGTTGCCGGCCTTGGTACCGGCACGCTCTATCGCCTGTTCGATCGTGTCAACAGTGAGGATGCCGAAGCCGACCGGCACGCCATACTCACGCGCGGCCGCAGCCACGCCTCGAACGCATTCACCGGCCACATAATCGAAGTGCGGGGTACCGCCGCGAATCACGCATCCCAGTGCGATAATGCCGTCCGCGCGCCTCGAAGCGGCGATCTTGCCGACCGCGACCGGCATTTCGAAAGCCCCGGGAACCCGTACGACATCGATATCCGCATCGGCCGCGCCATGCTGGCGCAGGCAATGCAGCGAAGCCTTCAGCAATGACTCCACGATGAAGTCGTTGAAGCGTGACGCGACGATGGTGAATCGTGCATCCCGCACGATCAGGTCGCCTTCGGTGGTCTTTATCTTATCCATTTTCGAACGAGTGCCGGTTGTCAGCTTTCCACGTACTCAGTGATTTCCAGGTCAAATCCGGAGATCGCATACATGTGTTTGGGGGCCGATAATACACGGAATTTCGACAGCCCGAGGTCGCGCAGGATCTGGGCGCCGACGCCATAGGTACGGAGTACCGCATCGCCGCCGCCTTGCCGTTCCTCCAGTTCGCTGGTCTCACGGCCGAGACCTTCGACGGCATCGATGAAGTCGCGAGACGACTCCTGCTCGCGGAGAATCACGATGACACCCGCGTCCTCCCGGGTAATTCGTTCGATAGCGCTCTCCAGCGGCCAGCCGAGGGATCGATCCCTGACGCCGATAATGTCGCCGAGCGTGTCCTGCAGGTGAACTCGCACGAGCGGATTGTCGGCCCCGGCGAGGTCACCCTTCACCAGTGCAACATGCACGGCGCGATTTATACGGTCGTCGTAGCAGTACATCGTGAAGCGGCCGTGCGCGGTATCGACAGGCCGCTCCGCTATTCTCTCGATGTTGCGCTCCTTTTCCAGCCGGTAGCGAATCAGGTCGGCAATCGTACCGATGCGAATTCCCCGCTTCTGTGCGAAGCGTTCCAGGTCTGGCCGGCGCGCCATGCTGCCGTCTTCCTTGAGTATCTCGACGATTACAGCAGCGGATTCCAGCCCGGCGAGTCGCGCGAGGTCAC
Source organism: Woeseiaceae bacterium (assembly GCA_041562415.1). Taxonomy (GTDB): domain Bacteria; phylum Pseudomonadota; class Gammaproteobacteria; order Steroidobacterales; family Woeseiaceae; genus UBA1847. The sequence continues at coordinate 15,707 of JBFEXY010000012.1, read as the reverse complement.
AACCGGCTTCGGTATGCCCGGCGCGCGTCAGGACGCCGCCCGGCTGCGCCATTACGGGGAATATGTGGCCGGGCTGCCTGAGGTCGTCGGGGCGCGCGTCCGGCTTCACGGCCGCAAGGATCGTGCGAGCGCGATCGTGCGCCGAAATGCCGGTTGTGATTCCCTCGGCCGCTTCGATCGAGATCGTAAAGTTCGTCGCGTGGTGATCGTCTGTCTCTGACACCATCAGCGGCAGGCGCAGCTGCGCGCAGCGTTCGCGGGATAGCGTCAGGCAGATCAGGCCGCGGCCGTGGGTCGCCATGTAGTTGACGTCTTCGGGTCGCACGAGCTCGGCAGCCATGATCAGGTCGCCCTCGTTCTCGCGGTCTTCGTCGTCGACCATGATGACCATCTTGCCGTCGCGGATATCCGCGACGATATCCTCGATATCGCTGAACGGTGTCTCGATGGCGCTTGGATGCGTTGTCGTATTGTCAGGCATAACCGTGCTCTCTAAGGAAATCGATGGACAACCCGCCGGCTTCGTTGCCTAGCATGCGCTCAATGTAGCGTGCGAGCAGGTCTACCTCGATATTCACAGCCGTACCGACTTCGTATGAGCCCATCGTAGTGACTTCGGCTGTATGCGGAATGATATTGAGACCGAAAGTGTTTCCCGATACCTCGTTGATGGTAAGGCTAACACCATCCACGCAGATCGAGCCCTTTTTGGCGACGTAGCGTGCAAGCTCGCCCGGCACCGCGAATGTCATTCGAATCGAACGCGCGTCGTCAGCACGCGCGAGCAGTTTTCCGATGCCGTCGACGTGACCGCTGACAAGGTGCCCGCCGAGGGCGTCGCCGACACGCAGCGCGGGCTCGAGGTTGACGGCGTCACCAACGGCAAGATGCTTCAGCGTCGTAACATCGAGCGTCTCCACGGACACGTCGGTATCGAAACCATCGTCATACAGGTGCACGGCCGTCAGGCACACGCCATTGACCGATATGCTGTCGCCTACCGCGTAATCCGCCCACGGCAGCCCGGTCGCCGTGACGCGAAGGCGTACGTCGCCGCCGCGCTTCTCGATCGCGCCGATAGAGCCCTTTGCCTTGATAATTCCGGTAAACATCAGTCAACAACTCGCGCCGTTATTCGAATATCCCGACCTATGCGCCTGAGATCCGTTATGTCCAGCGTTCGCCGGTCGGCAAGCTGTGTCCATTCGGGGGTAGCGAACATCGGCCTGGTTTCGCTGCCCATGATATGGGGCGCCTGGTAAATCACAAGTTCGTCGACGAGCCGCTGTGACAGCAGGTGGCCCAACACCGCGGGTCCCGCTTCGACAAGTAGGTCGTTTACTTCGCGATCGGCAAGATCGGAGAGTGCCTGCCGCACATCCAGGACGCCCTCCGCATGCTCCACGCGAACCACGTGAGCGCCTGTATCGAGCAGGGGCTGTCGAGCGGCATCGTCCGTACAGTACACGACGGTCATGCCGGGCATCGCCAGCATTCCTGCCGACACCGGCATGCGCAGCCTCGAATCCAGCACGGCCCTGATTGGCTGGCGGCCCCGGGTATCGAGTCCCTCGAGACGCACGTTGAGCGCGGGGTCGTCCGCGATCACGGTGCCGATTCCCGTGAGTATCGCGCCCGATCGCGCTCGCAGTCGCTGTACATCGGCGCGCGCTTCCGGCCCGGTGATCCACTGGCTTTCTCCGGACGTCATCGCGGTCGCGCCGTCGAGGCTGCTGGCGACCTTGAGCCGGACGAAAGGCAGGCCCCGTTGTACCCGGCTGAGGAAACCTGCATTCAGTGTCTCCGCCGCTTCCTTCATCAGACCGCTTCTTACCGGAATGCCGGCGGCCTCGAGCGCAGCCCTGCCGTTACCGCTGACCGCGGGAAACGGATCCTCCATGGCTATGACGACCTCGCCGATGCCGGCCTCGATAAGGGCGGGCGCACAGGGTGGCGTCTTGCCTTCGTGCGAGCAGGGTTCCAGTGTCAGGTAGGCCGTCGCACCACGTGCCCCGGCGCCCGCAGCCCTGAGAGCGTTGATTTCGGCATGCGCTTCGCCCGCAACCTCGTGCCAGCCTTCGCCAACAATCTTGCCGTCCCGGACCACGACGCAACCCACCATCGGATTCGGATGAGCGGTGTAAATACCCCGCGCCGCGAGACGCAGGGCGCGCGCCATGAATGCGCTGTCCGCGGCCGAGAATTCAGCCATCAGGCCCTACCGGTTCTTCTTGCCCAGCAGCTCGGGCAACAATGACATCTGCTCGCGACTCGCAGCCGCCTCCGAGATCCGCTGCAGCCGCTTGATCTCCTCCTCGAATTCGGTCACGTCCTGGAAACGGCGATATACGGACGCGAAACGAACATAGGCAACCTCATCCAGGGCACGCAGTTCCTCCATGACAAGTTCGCCGACCAACCGCGACGGCACTTCGCGCTCGCCCATGGTCCGAAGCTTGTGCACGAGCCGCCCTATGGCCTGCTCGAGCGCGTCGCTCGGTACAGGACGCTTTTCCAGTGCGCGAATCATGCTGTAGCGCAACTTGTCCTCGTCGAAAGGCTGGCGGCTGTTATCGTTCTTGACGAGCCGCGGCATGACGAGCTCCGCAGTCTCGAAGGTCGTGAATCGTTCGTTGCATGCGAGGCATTGTCTGCGCCTGCGTATCTGTCGCCCCTCGCCCGCGAGACGGGAATCGATAACCTTTGTTTCTTCGCTGGCGCAGAACGGACAGTGCATCTAATCGTAGACCGGGAATCGCCCGCACAGCTCAAGGACATCGCCACGCACGCGATCGATCGTTTCCTCGTTTTCGATATCGTCCAGTATATCCGCAATCCAGCCCGTCAGCAGACGCGTTTCCTCTACGCCGAAGCCGCGCGTGGTAATTGCCGGCGTGCCGAGGCGCAGTCCGCTCGTGACGAACGGTGACTGCGGGTCGTTGGGCACCGCGTTCTTGTTAACCGTGATGTAGGCACGGCCCAGCGCCGCATCGGCATCCTTGCCGGTAATGCCGTGTTCGATCAGGCTGACGAGCATCAGGTGGTTATCAGTGCCGCCGGAGACAATCGGGTAGCCGCGTTCCTCCAGTACGCTCGCCATAATCTTTGCGTTCTCGCACACATGGCCCTGGTAGACCTTGAATCCCGGTTCCATGGCTTCCTTGAACGCTACTGCTTTCGCGGCGATCACGTGCATCAGCGGCCCGCCTTGCGTGCCGGGAAACACCAGCGAATTGAACTTCTTGGTGAGTTCGGGATTACTCCGCGCGAGGATTAGACCGCCGCGCGGCCCACGCAATGTCTTGTGCGTCGTTGTTGTCACGACGTCGGCGTACGGTATCGGGCTCGGGTAATGCCCGGTGGCCACCAGGCCCGCCACGTGCGCCATGTCTACCATCAGGTAAGCACCGACGCTATCCGCGATCTCACGGAAGCGAGCCCAGTCGACAATGCGTGAGTAGGCGGAGAATCCGGCGATGATCAGCTTCGGCTTGTGCTCGGTCGCGAGCGCCTGCACCTGGTCGTAATCGATGAGTGCGGTCTCGTGGTCGAGCCCATACTGTATGGCGTTATACAGGCGCCCCGAAAAATTAACCTTGGTGCCATGGGTCAGGTGACCGCCTTCGGCCAGGCTCATGCCCAGCAGCGTGTCGCCGGGGTCCAGCAGCGCCATGCACACTGCCGCGTTCGCCTGCGAACCGGAGTGAGGCTGCACGTTGGCGTAGTCGGCACCGAACAGTGCCTTCGCACGCTCGATCGCCAGCGTCTCCGCGTCGTCGACGTACTCACAGCCGCCATAGTAGCGCTTACCCGGGTAGCCTTCCGCGTACTTGTTGGTCAGTACAGAGCCCTGCGCCGCCATGACCCGCTGGCTCGCATAATTCTCCGACGCGATCAACTCGATGTGCTCCTCCTGGCGGCGCTGCTCCAGTTCGATCGCCTTGGCAAGCTCTGGGTCGAATACCTCGAGCGGACGATCAGAATGAGTGGCAGATACGGGCTTGGTGGCAACCATGGGCGAGTTTCTCCGGGTCTTGGCGTGGGTAGGGGGCGCGAAAAAAGGGCGATCTTACCTGCAAAAAGGCGCGCTGTAGAGGGCGACTTGTCGAATGATGTCAGGCGGCCTCGACGAACGCCTGCACGACGCGCGTCCATGCTCGCGCAATATTCTGGCGGTTGTAACCTCCGCCCCCGGTACCTACCAGGCGGCCCTCGCAATGCTTGTCGGCGAGCCGGCAGAGGGTTGCGGCCGCGTCCGCGTGCGCCTGCTCCGTGAAGCAGAGGTGAGTGATGGGATCGCCTTCGAGACTGTCCGCGCCGCACTGGAAAATGATGAACTCGGGCTCGGCAGCATCCAGGTAGGCCTCCACCTGCCGCCAAGCCATGCGGAACTCTGCGTCGTCAGCGCCCGGCGCCAGAGGCACGTTGAGTTTCGTGCCGCGCGCCCTGCCCGTGCCGGTCTCCTCGGCCGCGCCGGTACCGGGGTACAGGTAACGTCCGTCTTCGTGGATATCGGCAAAGATCAGGTCGGGGTCGTCGGCGAAACCGTAGAAGACGCCGTCTCCGTGATGCGCATCGATGTCCACGTAGGCCACACGAGCCAGACCGTGGCGTTGCCGCAGGTACTCCGCAGCCACACCGCAGTCGTTGAAGACGCAGAACCCTGCTGCCCGGTCGCGGGCGGCATGGTGCAGGCCCGCGATGGGCACGAATGCCCGTTTCGCCTCGCCGTGCATGACGGCATCGACGGCGGCAAGCGTGGTTCCGACAACATCCGAGGCAGCATCGAAAATGCCGGACAAGGCCGGTGTATCACCCTCATCCAGGTAGCCTCGGCCCTCTTTCGACATGCGCGACACCTTGTCGATGTACTCCGGGGTATGAAAAAGCAGGAGTTCGTCGACGCTCGCCCGGCGCGGCCTCATATAGCGGATCCCGGGGTCGAGCTCCGCCTCCATCAGCTCGCGGTGAAACACGTCGTGACGGTCGGTGCCGAAAGGATGCGGGTCACCAAAACCGTACGCCGCCAGTTCTTCACCTTTGTAGACAAGTACGGGTTCACTCATGGACGTTATTAGCCGATTTGCTATCGCTGCAGCATACCGGATAATGCGCGCACCTTATCCATTACCCAATAGAAATGGCGCAATACATTTACACGATGAATCGGGTGGCCAAGGTGGTCCCTCCGAAACGTCAAATCATCCACGACATATCGTTGTCTTTCTTCCCGGGCGCCAAGATCGGCGTGCTCGGACTAAACGGGTCGGGCAAATCGACGCTGCTCAGGATCATGGCGGGCCTCGACACCGAAATCGACGGCGAAGCGCGACCGCAGCCCGGTATCAAGATCGGCTACCTTCCACAGGAACCCGAGCTCGACCCTGCGAAGGACGTGCGCGGCAACGTCGAAGAAGGCGTCGCGGAAACCAAAGGGCTGGTCGACCGGTTCAACGAAATCAGCGAAAAGTTCGCGGAGCCGATGTCCGATGACGAGATGAATGCCCTGCTCGAAGAACAGGGCAAGCTGCAGGATGCGATCGATGCCGCCGGCGCCTGGGAGCTGGATCGCAAACTCGAGATCGCTGCGGACGCGCTGCGGCTGCCTCCGTGGGAAGCCGACGTCAGCAAACTGTCGGGTGGCGAGAAACGCCGCGTCGCACTATGCCGACTATTGCTGTCCCAACCGGACATGCTGTTGCTCGACGAGCCCACCAACCACCTGGACGCTGAGTCCGTCGCCTGGCTCGAGCGATTTCTCGACGAGTACCCGAGCACCGTCATCGCGGTTACCCACGACCGCTACTTCCTCGATAACGTAGCCGGCTGGATACTCGAACTCGACCGCGGCCACGGCATCCCCTGGGAAGGCAACTATTCCTCGTGGCTCGAACAGAAAGAAAACCGCCTTGCCAACGAAGAAGCATCGGAAAAGGCCCGTCGCAAGGCAATGCAGGCCGAACTCGAGTGGGTGCGCTCGAACCCCAAGGGACGCCACGCGAAGTCCAAGGCCCGTCTCCGGCAGTTCGAGGAGATCTCGTCGTCGAACTACCAGAAGCGCAACGAGACCAACGAAATCTACATTCCACCGGGCCCGCGCCTCGGCGACGTCGTGATCGAGGTCGAAAACCTGCGCAAGGGTTTCGGCGACAAGCTTCTGATCGACGACCTGAGCTTCCAGCTGCCCCCGGGCGGCATCGTGGGCGTCATCGGCCCGAACGGCGCCGGTAAGACGACGCTGTTCCGAATGATCACGGGCGAGGAAAAGCCGGATGCCGGGAGCATTCGGCTCGGTGATACCGTGCAGCTGGCCAGCGTGGATCAATCCCGTGACAGCCTCGACGACAGCAAGACCGTCTGGGAGGAGATTTCCGACGGCCAGGACCTCATCAAGGTCGGCAACTACGAAACGCCATCGCGGCGATACGTCGGACGGTTCAATTTCCGCGGGGCGGAGCAGCAGCAGAAGATCGGCCTGCTCTCGGGCGGCGAGCGCAACCGCGTGCATCTCGCGAAAACGCTACGCTCCGGCGGCAACCTTCTGCTACTCGACGAGCCCACCAACGATCTCGACGTCGAAACCCTGCGTGCGCTGGAGCAGGCATTGCTCGAGTTCCCGGGGTCGGCGGTTGTCATCTCTCACGATCGCTGGTTCCTCGACCGGATCTGCACGCATATCCTCGCATTCGAGGGTGACTCCGTGGTGACGTGGTTTGCCGGCAACTATGCCGATTACGAGGAGGATCGCAAGCGCCGCCTCGGTTCGGACGCTGACAATCCGCACCGAATCAGGTACCGGCGCCTCGGAGACTAGTTATTGGATTATGTCCAAGGGTCGCTGGCATGGTAAAACCTTGGTGCATACTCGAATTTCCGGCACGGCGTGACCTGCCGGAATTACAATAAGCGCCGGCCCGACCAATAATGATAACGGTGACCGGCCGTAACGAGCGGTCTGAGCGAATGACACTAGCACTGGACAGACACCAGGGTTTGTTGAGCGAGGATGACGAGCAAATCGGGCTCGAGTGCCCGTATTGCAATGTCTACTCGCACATGACGCCGCAGTCGATCCCGAACGCCGCCAACATCATCGAGACGAGGCCCAAGCATGTCGGCCTGGTCTACCAGTGCGACTCCTGCAATGCGCCGGTTTTCCTCCGATTTGCCACCAAGGCATTCTCCGAAGACCAGGTGCAGCTGTACCGCAACTTCGTCGAACTCGAGCGGCCCAAGGAACGCTTCGCATTTTCCTATTTGCCGAAGCACACGGAAGTCCTGTTTCGCGAGGCCCTCTCCTGCTACTCCACCAACAATTTCAATGCTTTCGCGTCAATGTGCCGGCGCTCCGCCTCCAGCGCTTACGCGGCGCTTGGCGAAGGCGGCAAGCTGCGCGCATTCGAAGAGGTGATGATCGCCCAGGATATCGCCGGTATCGATGACCAGGCCTTTGCACCGATAAAGTCGGTCCTTTTCGATGCGGGCGAAGAAGAGCTGCTGCCACTGCTGAATCGCGTTCAGGCCGGAATTCTGCTCGAAGTCATGAAGGATATGTTCTACCAGTGCTTCGTGCGCCGGGGCAAACTGACGCGTGCGCTGAAGGTGCGGCGGTTTTTCGTTCAGGAAGGAAACGAAGACCTGGCATCGTCGGCCTGATTCGCGGCCGAATTGTAATATTCCGTTTCCCGGGTCTGCCATGGAACCCGACCGTGGTAGCGTGGCGTAATGCCAGACCTTAGAAAATCCAGTCTCTTACCGCTCCTTGCCTTGCTGGCGGCATATGGCGATGCGGCGGAGTTGATTGTCGAAGTCAGCAATGTGCCCACTTCCGGTCAACTCGTCTTCCAGGTATATGACTCGGCCAACGCCTTCGGCGATTTTCGCGATCCGGTCAGCGAGACCTCGGTAGAGTCCCAGGGCGATGGCGGGTATCGACTGCTGGACGTTCCAGCCGGCGATATCGCCGTTCTCGTTTACGTCGATGCCAACCGAAACGGCATTATCGACAAGAACTTCATTGGCATTCCGCGTGAAACGCTGGGGCTTTCCAATAACTACCGCCCGAAAGGCCCGCCGAGCTTCGATCGCGCCCGATTCACGATGGGTGAGGACGCGGTGCAGAAGATCGAGATCGAACTCTACAAGGTGCTCGGTGAACGCGGTCGTCTGGGAGTAGGCGTTGGCGTCGTCGGCCGTTCCAGCCCGTATTTCGACTCGAGCGGCGGCGTGTTCCAGCCCATTCCGGCGATTACCTATAACGGCGAGCGATTACAGTGGCTCGGGCCGAACCTGCGCTATGGCATCGTTGGCAGTGGCAAGCTGAGGCTGGCCCTGTCTGCGAGTTACCGGATCGGCGTTTACGAGGAGGACGACAGCCCTGTACTCGAGGGCCTCGGCGATCGCGAAGACACCCTGCTGGCGGGGCTCGGCTTGCAATACGAGTTCCCTGGCGGATTCGACGCCAGTCTCCGCTACGAGCACGACGTGCTCGACCGGATTGGTGGCGGAATGGCAACGGCGTCGCTGTCCAAGGGATTCCAACTCGGGTTTGTACGCCTCAGCCCGAAGCTGGTCGTCAACTGGCAGAGCAGTGAACTCGCGAACCACGATTTCGGTGTGCCGCTCGCTGCGGCGACGCCCGACCGCCCGGCCTACACGCCCGGCAGTACGGTCGGTGCCGAAGTCGGTCTGACGAGTTTCATCGAGATCACGGAAGACTGGCGCATCCTGCTCGACCTGTCGCTGGAGCGCCTGGACGACGCAGTCGTCGACAGCCCGATTGTCAAGGACGATACGGTCGTCAAGGGATTCGCAGCGATTACCTACGTCTTCTGACTAGCCGATCACCACCCGCGCATTGCGGAACATCCGCATCCACGGCCCGTCGTCGTCCCAGTTGTCGGGATGCCAGGAGTTCTGGCGCGCCAGGGCGACTCGCTCCGGATGCGGCATCATGATCGTGACACGGCCGTCTTCGTTCGCGAGCCCGCAAATGCCGTCGCGCGAACCGTTCGGGTTAGCCGGATACTCGTCCGCCACCTGGCCATAGTTATCGACGTAGCGGAGCGCTACCGTGTAGGAAGCGGCGTAGCGGGCGTCGTCACTGTCGAAAACGGCCCGGCCTTCGCCGTGCGAGGTCGCGATTGGCATCCGCGAACCTGCCATGCCCTGCAGGAACATAGAGGGGCTCTCGACAACCTCGACCAGGCTCAGGCGCGCCTCGAATTGCTCGGAACGATTCCTGAGAAAACGTGGCCAGTTGTCGGAACCGGGTATGAGCTCGCGCAAGTGTGAAAGCATCTGGCAACCGTTGCACACGCCGAGAGCGAAGCTGTCGCTGCGCTCGAAGAACGCCTGGAACTGATCGCGGGTGCGTGAGTGGTAAAGAATGGACTTCGCCCATCCGCCGCCGGCACCGAGGACATCGCCGAAGGAGAACCCGCCGCAGGCAACGATGCCCTGGTAGTTAGCCAGATCATCGCGACCCTCCAGCAGGTCGCTCATGTGCACGTCGACGACTGAGAAACCCGCACGCAGAAACGCGGCCGCCATCTCGTACTGGCTGTTCACGCCCTGCTCCCGCAGTATCGCGACGCGGGGCTTCGCACCGCCGCGAAGCGGCAAAGTAATGTCGTTATTGGCATCGAAGCTGAGCCGCACATTCAGCCCGGGATCGTCATCGTCCAGGATGCGATCGAATTCCTCCCTCGCCGTGGTCGGGTTGTCGCGCAGCGCCTGGATTCGATAGCTGGTCTCGGACCAGGCGCGTTGCAGATCCTTTCGCTCGAAGCGCAGGGGCGCGGCATCGCCGTCGCGGATCGTTAACACCGGTGTACTCTCGACGCGGCCGATTGCCTCTGCGGAGATACCATGGCGATCAAGGACCATCTGCACCTGCGTCAGCTTGCCTTTCGTGACCTGGACGACTGCACCGGCTTCCTCGCTAAACAACCTCGCCAGCATGCTCTCACGCGAACCGCTTAGCTGCAGAGAGACGCCGAGGCGGCCCGCGAACATCATCTCCGCGACCGTTGCCAGCAGTCCCCCGTCGCTGCGGTCGTGATAGGCAAGCAACATGTCTCTGGACGACAGTTCCTGGATGGCGGCAAAGAAATTGCCGACTGCCGCGGGATCGTCGATATCGGGTGCGTCGCCGCCGACGCGACTGAAGGCCTGCGCCAGGCAGGAGCCGCCGAGACGGTTCTTGCCTCCGCCCAGATCGAACAGCAGCAGATAGCTCTGCTCGTTCGTTGCCTGCAGCTGTGGCGTCAGCTGCCTGGTCACATCGCTGACCGGTGCAAAAGCGGACACAATCAACGACACCGGCGCCACTACCTGGTATTCCTCCCCGTCCTGTTGCCAGCGGGCACGCATCGACAGCGAGTCCTTGCCGACCGGTACCGCGATACCCAGCTTGCGGCACATGTCGTTTGCGACTGTCTTCACGGTGTCGAAAAGGCTTGCATCCTCGCCGGCGTGGCCTGCGGCAGCCATCCAGTTCGCCGACAGCCGCACTTTGCCGATTCCGTCGATTGCCGCAGCTGCAATATTGGTGATCGCCTCGGCCACTGCCATCCGCCCCGAGGCCGGCGCGTCGAACGCGGCGAGCGGCGTGCGCTCGCCCATCGCCATCGCCTCACCGGTAACTCCCTCGAATCCCGACAGCGTCATAGCGACATCGCTGACCGGCACCTGCCAGGGGCCGATAAGCTGGTCTCGGGCGCTCAGACCACCAACCGTACGGTCGCCGATATGAATCAGAAAGCTCTTGCTCGCAACAGCGGGGAACCGCAGGACGCGGTACACAGCGTCCTCCAGCTCGATGCCGGCGAGATCAATGGCAGTCGCACGGCGAGCTGCACGGGTAACCTCGCGCGTCATCTTCGGCGGATTCCCCAGCAGCATCTGCATCGGCATATCCACGGGCCGGTTATCGAACTCTCGGTCGGTAACCACCAGCCTGCCATCATCCGTAAGAGTACCGATTACCGATACCGGGCAGCGCTCACGGTCGCAGAGAGTCTCGAACTCGTCGATCCTGTCTGCGGCGACGATCAGCACGTAGCGTTCCTGCGCCTCATTACACCAGATGCCCATCGGGGACATGCCCGGCTCGGCATTCGCAACGTTGCGCAACTCTATGCGCGCTCCGTGCTTGCTGTGGTCCACGGCCTCCGGCACGGCATTGGACAGACCGCCGGCACCCACATCGTGAATCAGGAGTATCGGGTTGTCCTCGCCCATCGCCCAGCAACGGTCGATCACTTCCTGCGCCCGCCGCTGCATCTCGGGATTACCGCGCTGCACCGAGGCGAAATCGAGGTCGATGCTCGAGGTGCCGCTCGCGACGCTTGATGCCGCGCCACCACCGAGGCCTATGAGCATGGCCGGCCCACCGATCGTCACCACTTTGGCTCCGACTGGCACATCGATCTTTTTCGCGTGTTCGTCGCGTACGTTACCCACGCCGCCGGCGATCATGATCGGCTTGTGGTAGCCCCGCATTTCATTTGCCGGCAATTCCGGCGACTGCCATTCGAATGTCCGGAAATAGCCGCACAGGTTCGGTCGCCCGAATTCGTTGTTGAAAGCCGCTCCACCGATCGGCCCGTCGATCATGATCTCCAGCGGCGTCGCCATGCGGTCCGGATGCGGAAAATCCGTCTCCCACGGCTGTGGATAGCCGGGGATGCGCAGGTGCGACACGGTGTATCCCGTAAGCCCTGCCTTCGGCTTCGCGCCGAGACCCGTTGCGCCCTCGTCCCGAATCTCGCCGCCCGAACCGGTTGCCGCACCGGGAAATGGCGAGATGGCGGTGGGGTGATTGTGCGTCTCCACCTTCATCAGGATATTTACAGGCTCATTACAATACGTGTACTCGCGGCTGGACGGCGCAGGCATCAGCCGCGACGTGGTCCATCCTTCGATAACGGCGGCATTGTCCGAGTACGCCGAGATCACGCCGTCAGGGCTCGTCTCCGTGGTCGTCCGAATCATGCCGAACAACCTTTCGTCCTGCGGCTCACCATCGATGATCCAGTCGGCGTTGAAGATCTTGTGCCGGCAATGTTCCGAATTTGCCTGCGCGAACATCATCAGTTCGGCGTCGGTCGGGTCGCGTTGGAGGTCGCCGTAGCTCGCGGCGAGATAATCGATCTCGTCCTCCGACAGGGCGAGGCCGAGATCGATATTTGCCGTCTCCAGCGCCGCGCGTCCCGTTTCCAGGAGCGGGGCCGTCATGATTTCCGCAGGTTCATGCGCCTCGAATAACGCGCGTGCATCACCACTCGATTCGAGCACGGTTTCCGTCATGCGGTCGAACAGCAGCCGCGAGAGCTGCAGAACCTCGTCCTGCGAGGGACGGCCGCTCAACTTGAGTGCATAACAGATTCCGCGCTCAATCCGCCTGACGGCCGTCAGACCGCAGGCGAGCGCAATGTCGGTGGCCTTGCTGGACCAGGGCGAGATCGTGCCGTGGCGCGGCACGACGTACAGTTTCGAAGTTCCCCTGGACAGCCGACCAGGCGCCTCGCCCGACAACAACAGTCCCTCGAGGCGCTTCCGGTGCTCTGCAGACAGCGCTGCGGCGAGGTCGACGAAATAGACGTATCGAGCCTCGACTCCCGTTACGCGTCCGTCCGCCTTGCGCAGGGCATGCGCGAGTTTTTCGTGTCGGAAATCGGACAGCGCGGGCTGACCGGCCAGTTCCAGCATGTCGACGGGTGTCTGAGTCACGACATCAGCGGCAGGTTTCGACAAGCGTGGCGGCCTTGAAGGGGGTGAAAGCGATAGCACGCGATCATACTAGACACGCGCACTGCTGCAAGCGCTCCCCTACTCCAGACTACAAACCAGCAGGGCACGTCGGGCGTACGCCAAACACCTCCGGACAATCGCTCTTGCCACATCTCGATCCGCATTACTTTACATCCTGCGGACCGCGGCGACGATTTTTCTCGTCATGGCTCGCTCCGCTGCGCTTTACTTCCTCGAAAAACATCGCCGGCGGTCCGCCAACCTGTCGTCAGGCATGGCAACTGCGATTGAATCGTGCGCGTTCAGGCGCGCCGGGGCGTTTGTCGACCGAAGTAAAGCGCAGCCGCGCGCAGCGCGTCGAGCCATGAGGGAGACAAATGACCCGCGCGCCTGCCTAATATGTCACGTGGCTATCTATTTATTGGAGTCGGTGGGGGTGTAGATCGGCATCGGGAACTGGGTGACGTTGCCCTCGGCCTTGCTGATCTTCGACGTGCCCTGCTTTTCCACCTCGTCGATACGAATGATCGAGTGCATGGGCAGGTAGGTGCGCTTGACGTTTTCGAACTCCGACTTGATCCGCTCCTCCGACGGATCCACGACGACGCTGCTGCGTTCGCCGAATACGAGTTCCTCGACCTCGACAAAGCCGAACAGGCCGCCGTGGCTGACTTCGCGGGCATACACCTCGTAGACCTGTCCCTGGCTTACGAAAACGATCTTGTAGAGTGTCTTGTTGCTCATCGTTATCCACCTAAAGTGACACACCGGCGCGGATTTCGCCACTACCCGCCAAAAGCCCATATTTGGTCCTCAGATCGCGTTCTCAAGGCGACTCGCGGCATTTCCGGCCCGATTATGTGAACTATTTGGCAGCGTAAGCTCTTCATCCGGCGCACTATTTGTGCTGGGCCGCTGACCGCGCAGCCGGATTTGCGTGCGGTGGCGACGTTACGGGACGAGTATGCCGCTCAAACTGGAAATCATCAGCGAACACCGGGAAATCGTCGGCGACGATGCGGTGCGCGAGTTCCGGGCGGAAGGCGGCACTATCGGCCGGTCCCTGAACAATGACTGGATCCTCCCCGATCCGGACAAATTCATTTCCGGCAAGCACGCTACGATCGACTGCAAAGGCGGGATTTACTACATCGTCGACATCAGCACCAACGGCGTTTACGTCAATGATGAACGCAAACCGATCGGCAAAGGCAAGCCACGGCGCTTGTTCAACGGAGACCATCTGCACTTCGGTGACTTCGAAATTCTCGCCTCCATCGACGAAGGCGAGGACCTGGAAATGCCCGCGGATCCGAAACCCACAGTAGTTCCCGATCACATCGAACAGCTTGTGGAGGAAGACCGGATAAAGACGGGCGTCCAGCTGCTGGATGAAGACGAGATAACCGGCGACATTGCCTTCGAATCGATACTTTACGCCGATGACGACGCGGCCGCTGAAGAGGATACAGCTGACGAAAATCACGCGGTGCCACCGAAGCCCGAGCCACCCGTGCTGAAACCCGAACCAGCCAAGCCCGGCAGGCCGAAGGTGGCCGGGGAAGACCTGTTCGATGCGTTCCTCGACGGTCTTCAGATCAGCCGCGCGGAGCTGCATCCGTCGATAGACCTTAGCGAGGCCATGAATAATGCGGGTGAGATCCTGCGGGAATTCGTAGACGGTACCGAAAAGCTGCTGCAGAGCCGGGCCGAGCTGAAGACGGCATTTCGGCTCGACCAGACAACGATCCTTCCGAGAAACAACAATCCGATCAAGCTGTCGCAGAATACCGGCGACCTGGTCAAGCAGTTGCTGGTCGGGCGCGAAGGCGAATACCTGGGCCCCCGCGACGCCGTACGCGAGGTCTGCCAGGACCTGCTGGCACACCAGGAAGCGTTCCTGGATGCTATGACGGAAGCGTTTGTGGAATTCGCCGAGCGCTTCGACCCGGAAGAGCTTACGGCAAACTTCGAGCGCTCCCTCGGACGCAAACCGCTATTGCGGTTCCTGGGTGAATTCAAGTACTGGGGCCTCTACAGGGACCTCTATCCGATCATGACGGAGAGGGGCGGCGGTCGCTTCCCGCAGATGTTTGCGGAAGAATTCGTCAAGGCCTACGAGCGCAATATCATCGAGTCACTCCGTGAACACCGCCTCAGCCACCCGGCGCCGAAAGTGACACTCGAGCCGCTGAGCGAGGAAGCATTCATGGCCGAGCAGGCAGCAGCAGCGGACGACAGCACGGATGAGCCCTCCGACCAGACAGAGCACACGTCCGACAAGGCGCCGGGTGAGGTACTCGAGGATATCGGCGACCTCAGTGGACTCAACGAACTGGTCGACTTTGACGACCTCGAGGCGCAGTCCGACACCGTCGTCTTCGACAACGAATTCGACGACGATGCCGGTCAGGCCAAAGCCTGATATTTCCCGTTAGCTACGCTCGATTCTGGCGATTCTCGATCAGGTCCTCCACGACGGCAGGATCGGCCAGCGTCGAGGTATCGCCGAGTTCCGCATAATCATCGGCAGCAACCTTGCGCAGGATGCGCCGCATGATCTTGCCAGAGCGAGTCTTCGGCAGGCCCGGAGCCCATTGGATCAGGTCCGGTTTGGCGATAGGCCCGATCTCCTTGCGCACCCACTGCTGCAGTTCCGAACGGAGTTCGTCACTGGTCTCGACGCCCTCCATCAGGGTCACGTACGCGTAGATACCCTGCCCTTTTATATCGTGCGGATAGCCGACCACCGCGGCTTCTGCAACGCTGGGATGTGCGACCAGCGCACTCTCGACCTCCGCAGTGCCCATGCGATGACCCGAGACGTTGAGCACGTCATCGACACGCCCGGTGATCCAGTAATAGCCATCCTCGTCACGGCGGGCCCCGTCGCCCGTCGTATAGCAATTGTCGAATGTCGAGAAATAGGTTTCAACGAAACGCTTGTGGTC
>JBFEXY010000011.1:0-20187 GCA_041562415.1 Woeseiaceae bacterium | reverse complement strand
GCCTCGCGCCCGTCATCCTGCGCGAGGGCTGCCGGCAGCCAGATTACGAAACCGGCGAACAGGCAAATCTTCTGGAAGGCAGCATTCAAAATGGTTCCCCCGGTATCAGGTGATACTCACGCGGGCAAAACGTCTTCGACCAACCTGGTAGACATTAGTGCTGCCGGCATCGATCGCCAGCGACCGGTCCTCGACCCGTTCGCCGTCGATGCGCACCGCACCCTGCTTGATCATGCGAAATGCCTCGGACGTGCTGCCGACCAGGCCGGCGCCCTTCAGGAGGTGTGCGATCCCCAGCGCACCGTCCCGGGCTTCGAGCGTAAGTTCGGGCATGTCCTCCGGCATAGCGCCCTCACGGAAGCGCGAGATGAATTCCTGCTTCGCGGCCTCGGCTGCGCCGTCGTCGTGGAATCGAGCAACGATTTCCATCGCCAGCTCGAACTTGACGTCGCGCGGATTCATGCCGTCCTCGACACGCTTCCTCAGATTCGCAATGTCATCCAGCGAGCGGAAGCTGAGTACTTCGAAGTAACGCCACATCAGGTCGTCCGAGATCGACATGAGTTTGCCGAACATCTCGCCCGGCGGCTCCGTGATGCCGACGTAATTGCCGAGTGACTTCGACATTTTCTGCACGCCGTCGAGACCCTCCAGCAAGGGCGTGGTCATGACCACCTGGGGCTCCTGCCCGTAGTCCTGTTGCAGCTGTCGGCCAACCAGCAGATTGAATTTCTGGTCGGTCCCGCCGAGCTCGATATCCGCCTTCAGGGCAACGGAGTCGTATCCCTGCACGATCGGGTACAGGAATTCATGGATCGATATCGGCTGGCCGCCCTCATAGCGTTTCCGGAAGTCGTCGCGTTCGAGCATGCGGGCAACCGTGTGGTGCGAAGCGAGCTTGACGAGACCGGCGGCGTCCATGTCCCCCATCCATTTCGAGTTGAACTCGATACGGGTCTTTTCCGCGTCGAGAATCTTGTAGATCTGGGCCTCGTAAGTTCGGGCGTTCTCCCCGATCTCGTCGGCAGTCAGCGGCGGCCGGGTGGCATTCTTGCCCGACGGGTCACCGATCATGCCGGTGAAATCACCGATCAGGAATACGACCTCGTGACCCAGGTCCTGGAACTGCCGCATCTTGTTGATAAGTACCGTGTGCCCTATATGCAGATCGGGCGCGGTCGGGTCAAAGCCGGCCTTGACGACCAGCGGCCTGGCCTTGCCGAGTTTGGCCGCAAGTCCGTCCTCGGGCAGCACCTCGTCGGTGCCGCGGGTCAGCTCCGCGATTTGTGCCTTGATGTTGCTCATTACTGCCTTTCAGTGACCGCCATCGGCGTGCAGCGGAACTGTAGCATTCTCGGCTGCCGATGAAAGCCCTTATTGGTTACCTCGCGACCATATTAAGCTCACCCGTTAACAGACTGAGTTATAACAGTTTTCTTTGACCTTGCCCCGACGCCACGGTAGAGTAGCCGCATTCTCTAGCGTGGGGTCGCAGACTTGCATCGTCCGGCCAGTCCATTACTGCACGATTACAAGCCATCTGCAGCAAAACAGCCGAAAACATCCAAAGCCCTGCAGTGGTTTGTCATCGGTCTGGGCATTCCGCTGGCCGGCCTCGCTTTCGTCTCCACGCTGACATCGACCACACAACCTGCGCCGCCGCCCGATGAACCAGTGCTTACGGCGACAGACGGTTCCGACTTCGATGTGGAACCACCCGTCGAGCTGGTCTACGCTGAAACGCCGCTGGTACTTTCGGACGCGATAAACCCGCCGCCCTACCAAAAACTGAGCCTGACGATCGGGCGCGGGGACACGCTCGACAAGCTATTCAGAAAGCACGACCTCGATCTTGGCAACCTCTCGGAAATCGCGAAGCTCGACGAGGCGCGCAAACGTTTTCGCAAGCTGAAACCCGGCGATCAGTTCGAAATCACGCACGACCAGGGTGAGCTGGTCAGCATGTACTCGGACCTCAGCCTCACGAGCGCTCTGAAGATCGAGCGCGCCGAGAGCGGCTTCAAGGCCGAAATCGTCGAGCGGCCCATCGAGAAGCGTAAGCGGCTCGCCTACGGCACGATCGAGACCTCGCTGTTCGAGAGCGCCGTGGACGCCGGTCTTTCCGACCGGGTCATCATGAACATCGCCGGCATCTTTGCCTGGGATGTCGACTTCGTTCTCGATATTCGTACCGGCGACAACTACTACGTCCAGTACGAAGAAATCTGGCAGGACGGCGAGTACGTCATGGACGGAGAAATAGTAGCGGCAGAATTCAACAACAATGGCCGAACCCACCAGGCAATCCGCTTCATCGACGACGAGGGGCGCAGCGACTACTACACGCCGGACGGCCACAGCGTGAGAAAGGCCTTTATCCGGGCGCCGGTCGACTTCACGCGCATAAGCTCCAATTTCAACCCGCGCCGGCGCCACCCGATCCTGAATACGATTCGTGCCCATCGCGGGGTGGATTACGCCGCACCCAGGGGTACGCCAATCAAGGCTGCGGGCGACGGCAAGGTCATCTTCCGCGGCGTAAAGGGCGGCTACGGCAACACGATCATTCTGCAGCACGGTGGCAACATCACGACGCTCTACGCCCACATGTCACGCTTCGCGGGCGCGCGGATCGGCAGCCGCGTGCGACAGGGACAGACCATCGGCTACGTGGGATCGACGGGCCTCGCGACGGCGAACCACCTGCACTACGAATATCGGCTGAATGGCACGCATCGCAATCCGCGTACCGTCGAACTTCCGCAGGCCAACCCCATCGACCAGCGCTATCGGCAGCAATTTCTCACGACGGTGGAGCCGATCCTTCAGGAACTCGAGAACTTCAAGAACACGCAGCTCGCTTCCGTTGCATACAGCAACAAGTAGTGCCGGCGCAGATGCCTGATTACTACATCGGCCTGATCTCCGGCACGAGCATGGACGGCATCGATGCCGCGCTGGTCGAGTTCGGGGATCACTCGGCCGATATCGTGAGCGCAGGGACGAGCCCGTACCCGGAAGCGCTACGCGACGAACTTATCGACGTCACGCGGACACCGGACAGCTGTACTGCCGACATCATCGGAGCGCTCGATCACTGGGTAGGCGAGTGTTTTCGCGATGCGGCACTCGAGCTCATACAGTCCGCCGGCATTGGACCGGGCGACGTGCGGGCCGTCGGCAGTCACGGGCAGACGATCCGCCATCGACCTGACGCGGAGCGGCCGTTTACGTTGCAGATCGGTAATCCGGACATTATCGCCAAGGGCACCGGCATCGACTGCGTTGCCGACTTCCGCAGCGCCGACGTGGCGCTGGGCGGGCAGGGAGCACCGTTGGTACCGCCGTTTCACGAATGGCTGTTCCGGTCCGGCGACGTCGACCGTTGCGTGCTGAATATTGGCGGAATCGCCAACATCACCGTGTTGCCTGCGGTTCCGGGGCCGATCGGTGGCTTCGATACCGGTCCGGGAAACACGCTGATGGACGCCTGGGTCCGCCGCCATCGCGATGTCGCTTTCGATGACGGGGGCGACTGGGCTGCGAGCGGTACGGCGCTTCCCTCACTGCTCAGAACCATGTTGGCGGATCCCTACTTTTCAAAGTCACCGCCGAAAAGCACCGGCTTCGAGTATTTCAACGAAGACTGGCTGTCCGCGCTGATCCGGGAGGATGCGGATAGCGCCGATGTGCAGGCGACTCTCTCGGACCTGACCGCCGCTACGATCGCTGATGCCATCGACCTGCATGCTCCGCGGACGCGCGAGTTACTGATTTGCGGTGGCGGCCTGCGAAACCGGGACCTCATCCGGCGGCTCGGAGACCGCCTGTCTCGAGCGACCCTTGCATCGACGGCCGATTACGGTCTGGACCCGGATCACGCAGAGGCTGCTGCCTTTGCCTGGCTCGCGATGCGCACGATCAACGGCGAACCGGGCAGCGCCCCCGAGGTTACCGGCGCCAGCCGCAGCACGGTCCTCGGCGCCCTCCACAGGGCCCGCTAAACTGAGCAACAGTTAAAGGTCTCGTAACGCCCGCGTTGTTATACTGGTCGGCCGAGCAAAAAGTAGAGAAGACCGTGGACTCGCCCTCCCTGCCGCCCGCCGATCTGTACATCAACCGCGAACTCAGCATGCTGGAGTTCAACAAGCGGGTGCTCGCACTGGCGCAGGATCCGGAAGTACCGTTACTCGAGCGGCTTCGTTTTCTCTGCATCACCTGCACCAACCTCGATGAATTCTTCGAGATCCGCGTCGCCGCCCTGAAACAGCGGATGGAACTCGGCGCTCTCGCGCAGGGACCGGAGTCGCTGCCGGCTCAGCAGGTATTCGATGTATTGCGGCACCACATGCTCAACGTCGTCAGCCAGCAGTACGAGCTGCTAAATAAAGTGATGTTCCCGCAGCTCGCAAAGTCCGGCGTTCGATTCGTGCGCAGCGAAGACTGGTCGGAAGACCAGCAACAGTGGCTGAGCGATTACTTCGACGATCAGGTCGTGCCGGTACTGACGCCGCTGACCTTCGACCCGTCACGGCCGTTCCCGCGCGTGCTGAACAAGAGTCTCAACTTCATCGTCAGGCTCAAGGGCCGCGACGCCTACGGGCGCCGGCGCCACAGGGGTATGGTGCAGGCACCACGATCGCTGCCGCGGATCATTCAGCTTCCCGAACACCTCAGCAGCCCGGGCTGCCATGACTATGTATTCCTGTCCTCTGTGATTCGCATGCACGTCGAAAGGCTGTTCCCGGGCCTGAAGGTTGATGGTTGCTACCAGTTTCGCGTGACGCGCAACAGTAACCTGTATGTCGACGAGGAAGAGGTAAGTGACCTCGTCGGCGCGCTGGAAGGTCAGCTCGAGGCAAGCCGCTATGGCGCTGCCGTACGCATCGAGGTCGGCCATGAATGTCCGTCGGACCTGCAGCAATTCCTGCTCGATCATTTCAGGTTACAGGAGCAGGACATGTATCTGGTTGATGGCCCGGTGAACCTGAACCGGCTGGCAACGGTCTGCGACATCGAGAACCGGCCGGAGCTGATGTACAAGCCATTCACCCAGGGAATCCCCGAAGAGCTGCTTACCGACACCGACATCTTCACCACACTGTCGAAGAAGAACGTGTTGCTGTATCACCCGTTCCAGAGCTTCGGTCCGGTAATCGACTTTATAAAGGGCGCATCCACGGACAAGGATGTGCTGGCGATAAAGATCACCTTGTACAGGACTGGCGCAGATTCACCCGTAGTCGATCACCTCGTGAACGCGGCCCGAGCTGGCAAGGAAGTAACGGTGATCATCGAACTGATGGCGCGCTTCGACGAGGCTGCCAACATATCGCTTGCCAACCGCCTGCAGGAGGCGGGTGCCCATGTCGTCTACGGGCTCGTGGGTTACAAGACCCACGCGAAGATGACGCTCGTCGTGCGGCGGGAGGGTGACCAGCTGCGGCGCTACGTCCACCTGGGTACGGGCAACTATCACCACAGTACGGCGAAGGTCTACACTGACTACGGCTACATGAGCAGCGAGAAGAAGCTCGGGCAGGACGTACACAAGATCTTCATGCAGCTCACCAGTCTGACTGAAGCGCGCGATCTCAATCTCATGCTGACCTCGCCTTTCAACCTGTTCGACGGTGTAATGGCGAAGATCGGACGTGAGACCGAGAACGCTCGAGCGGGACGCAAGGCGCACATCATCGTCAAGGTGAATTCTCTCAACGAGCCCCATGTCATCGATGCGCTATACGAAGCCTCGCAGGCAGGTGTGAAGATCGAATTGATCGTCCGAGGCATCTGCACTCTACGGCCCGGCGTGCTCGGACTCTCCGACAACATAACGGTGAGATCCATTCTCGGCCGCTTCCTGGAGCACTCCCGCGTCTATTACTTCCATAACGACGGCGACGAGGAAATCTATTGCGCCAGCGCGGACTGGATGGAACGCAACCTCCTCCGTCGTAACGAAAGCTGCTTCCCGGTTCGCCAGAAAACCCTCAAAGAGCAGCTGAAACGCGATCTCGAACTCTACCTGGCCGATAACTGCAACGCCTGGGTCCTGCACGGGGACGGCAGCTACGAACGCCTGGTACCCGGCGACAGGGAACCCGTATCCGCCCAGGAGACGCTCCTGCAATTGCTCGCATCGGCCACCACCAGCTAGCTGTAGCTTAGTTCATAGCCCGCCTGGGACAGCAGGCGCCGTTCGCGTTCGAGATCGGCGACCGTCAAAGGGTTTGCCTCCAGCCATTCCGGGTCGAACGTCACTACCAGCCTGCGCTCATCGACGCTCAGCTCGACGGGCGGGAAGTCCGCCTGGTTGCGGCTGCGATTCAGAAGGACCGCAAGCCGCAACAGGATACCCAGCCGCAACGCGGGCTCGCGCCAGGCACGTGGCAAGTCCTTGAGGTAGCGCGTAATGATCTGATGCCGCTGGCTTGCGATCAGGAAGGCAAGTAGCCGCTGCTCGGCACGCGGAAACCCGGGCATGTCCGCATTCTCGGCGATGTAGGCACCATGCCGCTGGTAACCATCGTGAGAGATGTCCAGACCGATTTCGTGCAGCCGTGCAGCCCACACCAGGCCATGCTCGGCAAGCGGCGACGTGAGCTGCCATGGCTCGGCGCATTGCTCGAGCAACAGGCAAGCGGTCTCCGCGACTCGCTGAGCCTGCGCTTCGTCGACGTTGTAACGACCCGCCATTGCCCGAACCGTTCGCTCGCGCGCATCCTCGTGCTGCAGGCGCCCGAGCAGGTCATAAAGCAGGCCTTCCCGCAGTGCGCCGTCGGAAACCTTCAGTTTGTCGATGCGCAGCACGCCGATTAGTTCTACCAGGATGGATAGCCCACCCGGCCAAACCTGTGCGCGCCGCTCTGACAAGCCCGGCATCCGCAGCGCATTGACAGATCCGGCCTCGATGACCTTCTCGATCAACGCCTCGAGCGCTTCGAAGGTAAGGTCTCTCTCCACGATGCCGATGGCGCTGGCAACGCGTTCCGTCGAGATGATGGTTCCGGATGTGCCGATCGCCTCGATGTCGCCGGAACCCCTGAAGAACGCCTTGATGGGACGCAACTCCAGGCGCGCAGTTAGCCTTGCTGCTTCGAATGCCTCGCGCGTGATGACGCCGTCGGGGAAGAAGCGCTCCGTCATGCGGACACAGCCCAGATGCAGGCTTTCGAGCGCCCGCGGATTCGGGCCCTGGCCCAGGATGAGCTCCGTACTGCCGCCGCCGATATCCATTACGAGGCGCAGCCCTTCATTGGGCGGCAGGCTGTGCGTGACGCCCATGTAGATAAGGCGGGCTTCCTCGATACCGGAGATGATTTCTATCGGATGGCCGAGCGCCTCCTCGGCCTCGCTCATGAACCCGGTATCCTCGCGCGCGCGCCGGATCGTGCTCGTACCGGCCGCGCGGACGCTGGCAGCGTGCATTTCGCGAAGCCGCTGGCCGAACAGCGACAGGCAGTGCAGTGCTCGTGCTCGGGCGTCCGGCGAGAGATCGCCACTTTCGGACAGTCCCTCCGCGAGGCGGACGGTTTCCTTGATGCGGTCGATAATCGTGAGCTGCCCGTGTCGCAGCTCGCCGACGATCATGTGAAAACTGTTGGAGCCGAGGTCAACCGCAGCGATGACCTCTTTCATATCGCTGGCTGCCGGAATCCCGGCGCGACTCTCTTCGCTTGTGGTAGCTATTGTCCCGGCCGAAATGTCGACTCGCTACTGTGTTACACCGAGAATGACGAACCGCAGCCGCAAGTCGTCTGGGCGTTCGGGTTGCGGATGATGAACTGCGCGCCCTGCAGGTCTTCCTTGTAATCGATCTCGGCGCCCATCAGGTACTGCACGCTCATTGGATCCACGAGCAGCTTGACGCCCTGGTTCTCGACCTGGCTGTCGCCCTCCTCGATCGTTTCGTCGAAGGTGAAGCCGTACTGAAAGCCGGAGCAGCCACCGCCGGAGATGAATACGCGAAGCATCAGGTTGGGGTTATCCTCCTCCCTGATCAGCTCGCCGACCTTGCTGGCCGCCGCGTCGGTGAAAACGATGGGTGGCGGCGGTGCGCCGCCGACTACCGAATTGTCTGTCTGCATGTCCTGTTTCCTGCTCAGCTCTCCGCCGCAGCGGCTGCCGATTCATCAAGTTTAGCCGTCTGCTCTAGCAGCGGTACCTGGCCCTCGGGCTGATGAACGAGCTTACCGTTGATTTCAGCGCCGATGGCCATCTCGATCAGATTGTAATACACATTGCCAATGACACGCGCGGTCGGTCCGAGTTCCACACGCTGGTTTGCAAAGACGTCACCACGCACGATGCCATTCAGGACGACATAAGGCACGGTGACGCCGCCTTCGATATTACCCTCTTCGCTGATGGAAAGCGCCGACTTGCTGTCCGGGTCCGCTGTCACACTGCCATTTACGGTGCCATCCACGTGGCATCCGCCCGAGAAATGCAGGTCGCCACTGATTCGCGTGTTCGCGCCAACCAGCGTATCGACGACCGTGTGCCTGCGTTGTTTCCGTCCTAGCATGTGTATCTCCTCAACCCTGGCTCGTGGTCCAGGCAAAACTCTCTTCGATGCTCGAAATCGAGCGTGTTCTCGACTGGACCTCGATATTCACGCGCTGTGGCGTGAAGCCGTCCGGCAAGATCACCTGCCGGTTGAAATCCTGAAAATATCGAAACGAAAATGCCCAAGCGGCCTCCGCTTCGTCCGGCAGGAGCTCTGCATAGCTAAAGGTCTTCTCGACGCCATCGAGGTCGCCCTCGATCGTGAGATTGACGTTTCCCGTAACTTTGCGGTCGTGCTTCAGGGCCTGCACCAGTACCAGTCGAATATTGTACTCGCGCTCGTTCTTGCCGCGCGTCAGCTTCAGATCCTGCACACGCAGGCCCTTGTTGCCGTCGGCAGGCGATACAATGCCCCTGTAGAACGCGATGGCGTCCCGTTGCTCCTGTATTTTCGCCTGAAGTTCGGTGAGACTCGCTTCAACCTCCCTGTACGCCTCGCGGTCGATGTCGCGGTGAGTCTCGAGCAAGGCGATCTGCTCCTTGAGCGCGCCGATCTCCTCTTCCAGGCCGTCGATGCGCTGCTCGTACGATCGGCGCTCGCTTCCCGCGTCGACGAGGTCATAACCCGCCTGGATCCTGCCGAATTCGTAGACCAGGTAGCCGCCCACAGCCGCGAGCACGACTAGCGCGACCCGCGCCGCCCAAAGGCGCACGGGGCTGTGCAGCTGTAATGGAGAATGTCGCGCCACGTCTGCTCGCCGGTGCAGGGAAAGGCGTTATGTTACGCGGAGCCCCGGGCAAACAGAAGTGCGGCAGATCACGTTTACAGCGCCTTAATGCAAACTCGTTCACATTCTGGATAATGCGCGAATGACTGCGTTCTATCCCTGGCTCAAAGGACTGCACATCGCCTTCATGGTGACCTGGTTCGCGGGCCTGTTTTACTTGCCGCGGCTATTCATCTATCACGCACAGACCTCCGACGCGCCCGGCCGCGAGCGTTTCGAGGTGATGGAGAAGCGGCTGTTCATCATCATGACGATCGGCGCCGCAGTGACTGTGATCCTCGGCTATCTACTGGTGGTGATCAACACGTCCCTGGTGGCGGAGACCTGGTTCCGGCTGAAACTACTGCTGGTCGTCGGGCTGGCGGTGTATCACTACCGCTGCTACCGCTGGACCACCGTGCTCCGTGGGGAGACCGAACTCCGTGACACCCGGTGGCTGCGCTGGTTCAACGAGATACCGGCTGTCTTCCTGCTGGGGATCATCCTGCTGGCAAGCGTCAAGCCGTTCTGATCACTGCTCGCGTTGCTCGAGCCGGACGATGTCCTTGTCGAACACGGCTCGCCAGCGCTTCGGCCACCACCTCGGCCTGGGTGGCAAACCCTTCGGGTACACGGTGGACCCGAGTTCGTGCAACGCGCAGGCATAGACGCGGCGCTTGAAATAGATCACTTCATTGACGGGCCGCCAGAAATCTACCCAGCGCGCACGGTCGAATTCCGGCGTGTCGGCAAGGTCGAAGCGCAACTTCTCGGGTGACGCCGCAAGTTGCAGCATGAACCAGCGTTGCTTCTGGCCGACACACAGCGGTGAGCTGTTCCTGCGTATGAATTTTTCCGGGAGGCGGTAACGCAGCCAGTCGCTGGTGACGCCGAGCACATCGACATCGGAAGGTTCGAGCCCGACTTCCTCGCGCAGCTCCCGGAACATCGCCTCTTCCGCGTCTTCACCGCGCAGCATGCCGCCCTGCGGAAATTGCCATCCCTTGCTACCGACCCGACCAGCAATCATCAACTTGCCACGGTCGTCGGTGAGGATGATTCCGACATTGGCACGGAATCCCTCATCATCGATCCAGTCGCTATTCATCGCAACCGTATTAAACTCTTCAACTGCCTGTAACTTTACACGATTCAGCCGCCGTCAGGAGTCATCTTTGTTCGCGACCCGATCGATATTGTTGTTCGCGGTGCTCGTCAGCGTCGTAGTCGGCGCGTTACTGCTGGCCCTGGGTTCCGGCAGCGCGAACATAGGGATCAGCGACAGCCTGGCCGTTCTCTGGGGACAGGCGCCCGAGCAGGTTCGGACGCTCGTCCTCGACCTGCGTCTGCCGCGCGCACTGAGTGCGTTCGCGGTGGGCGGGCTGCTGGCTGTCGCCGGCGTATTGATGCAGGTACTGCTGCGCAATCCGCTGGCAGAGCCCTATATCCTGGGCACCTCCGGCGGCGCCGCGGTCGCGGCCCTGCTTACCATGCTGTTCGGGCTATCGAGCTTCGCGGTCGATGTTGCGGCCTTCGGCGGCGCCATGGGCGCGACGCTGCTGGTTTTCTCGATCGCCCACGGTACCGGAGCATGGACACCGGCGCGGCTGTTGCTCACCGGTGTCGTCCTGGCGGCCGGATTCAGCGCGGCAACGACGCTGCTGCTGGCACTGAGCCCGGATCAGCACCTCAGGGGCATGCTGTTCTGGCTGATGGGCGACCTGAGTTTTGCGTACGAGCCGGCACGGGAGCTGTGGCTGTTGGCCGGACTGACGATAGCCGCGACGCTCGCGGCGCGGCACCTGAATGTACTCGCGCGCGGCGAGCTGCAGGCGGCGATCGTCGGCCTTCCCGTGACGGCCTTCCGCTACCTGATCTTTGCGGCCGCATCGCTCGCAACCGCTCTCGCGGTAACGAGCGTTGGCGTCATCGGTTTCATCGGCCTCGTCGTTCCTCACCTGATGCGCATGTTCGCAGGGAGCGATCATCGCATCATCGTACCGGCGTCCGCACTTGCCGGCGGCGCACTCCTGGTCATCGCGGATACGCTCGCGCGGACACTCCTGGCGCCCCGGCAGCTGCCCGTGGGCGCGCTGACCGCGGCGATCGGTGTACCGCTGTTCCTGATACTGATGAGCCGCAGCCGGCAATACCGCTAGTTCGGGCGTTTTAGCGGTGAAACGCTCGGGCTAATACCAGCGTGCGCGCTCCGCGAGCCTGACGGCGTCGGCCTCATGGATACCGGCAACACCCGCGTTCCGTCGTTCGGCGTTCGGGAATTCGAGCGAAGGCACCGACACGCCACGGCTGACCGGCCACAGGCCGATCGCGCTGTACTGAGCGGCCTGGGCATCGTTGGCGACGAGCCACTCCACGAGCCTGCGCGCCGCGTCGGGACTGCGCGCATGTCGCCCGATACCCACGGCCGTGACATCGAAGTAGCCGGGCTGAGGCCAGGTCGCAACAATCGTGGGCTCGCCGTATTCGTGGATCGCGAGTCCCGAGACGACCGCCAGGCCACAGGTGCCCGCAGCGACGTCCTGCAGCAAAGCCCGCTCGGTCTCGTGGGGTGGCACTGCAAGATTCGCCACCCAGCGACGCACGATCAGCTCTGCCGGGCGTACGCCATGATCGGCAATCAGGCCGGCGATCAGGGTCCGGTTGACGGGGAGCGACGGCAGGGAAAGGCACAGCCTTCCCTTGAATTCGGGGTTGCCGAGGTCCTCGTACGCGGGAACAGTCCGGCAGTCGCCCTGGCCGTCCGCGCTGCAAACGACGCCGATCGCGCTGAACCCGATGGCAGACCAGTAGCCGTCCGGATCACGCAACCATGCGGGCACGAGCCTGGATACCGTGTCCGACTGCAACGGACGCAGTGCACCCTCGTCAGCGGCGCGCCAGGCTCCGTGAACCGAGCGCGCCCAGAGCACGTCGGCGGGGGGAGAGCCGCGCTTTTCGATCACTTCGCTAATGATCTGCTCTTCGGGACGGTGCCGGACCGTCACGGGTATGCCGGTCTCGCGGGTGAACCCGGCAAACAGCGAAGGCAGGTAATTCCGGTCCTCGTAGGATGCGTACACGACGACCGGCTCCGGTCGAGCCGTTTCCCGCGGCGCCTCCGGGGCCGGCCGATCGCACGCGCTTAGCGCCGCCAGCACCAGCAGGAACGCCGCTGTCCGTCTCATGCCGCCTCCACGACGACACGGTCACGTCCTGCCGCCTTTGCGCCGTAAAGCGCCACGTCGGCCCGTGCGATGAGCTCCTCGCCCAGTGATTTCAGATCTGCGTCGCCCGCCCCGGGCGCGAATTCCGCGATACCGATCGACACGGTGACCGCGACCTGTCCGCCGTCCGGCAGTTGGAACGGCGCCGCGGCAACGGCGTTGCGAATGCGCTCGGCGATAAGATGTCCGTCGACACTCGTGGTGTTCGGAAGCAGGATCACGAACTCCTCGCCGCCGAAACGGGCCGCGACGTCGCTTGCACGCACCTCGGCATCTATCCGCTGGGCCATCTCGCGCAGCACATTGTCACCGGCGGCATGCCCCCAGGTATCGTTGACGCGCTTGAAGTGGTCGATGTCGAGCATCATGCAGACCAGCGTGCTCCGATCCCGGCATGCCCGCGCAAGCTCCTCTTTCATGCGTGCCTGCAGGTACCGGCGGTTGTGCCAGCCGGTCAGCACATCGGTGAAACCACTGCGCCGCAGTCGCGCCCGGTTCACGGCGTTCTCGATACAGAAGGACGCGATCGCTCCCAGGTGAGCGAGAAAATCGCTGGCATGTTGCGCCGTAAAGCGATTCACATCGGAGCTGCAAAGATTGATGCTTCCGATCAGCTCGTCGCGGCACCGCAGAGGGATCATCGCGATGCTGGCAAGACCGCCTGGCGACGCGACGATCATGCTGTGGTCGCATGCGGCAAACGGGCCCAGCCATGGGCGCCGCAACGCAATGTACTGCGGCGCAAGCCCCATCAGCGTATCGACAAGGATCAGGTCCGGATTGCGGTCGACATTGGTCGCAAGCAGCAGGTGGCGGATATCGTGCCCCGGGTCACGCAGCACGACGCTGACGGAGCGAAGGTCGAAGCTGTCTCGCAGGCCACTGGTCATTTCGTGCAGCAGGCCGTCGAGATCGGGCGCCTGCAGCAGCTGCAGTTCGCGCCGTTGCGAGCAGCGCAACTTCTCGTCATTCAGCCGGACCTGCTCCGTCAGTGCCTCGAACCGAGCCTCGGCTGCTGCGAGTTTTGCCTCGAGCTCGTCTGCGATCTGCATGCGACAGTGACCCTTCGGAACGACGGTCGATTCTTTTACCAGAATCAGCCGCCCGCGTCGCACGGCGGGTTCTCAGAACGTAATGCAGCCTCAGCTGCGCAGCGCCAGGTAGTCCCGTCCCCGTTGCATCAGGTCGACGAATCCCTGCTCGTCGCCACTCGCAACCAGCTCCCGGATGCGCGCTGCAGCATCGACGAGCGCGTCCAGCGGGCCCAGACCGAACCGGTTGAGATGCTGGATTTCGAAATACAGGTGCGGGTTATCGTGCGCCACGTCGCCCGACACGAGCAGCTGCGAGTCGAAGGTCGTCGACGACATCCGGGCGAGCCTCGGCGCCGCTTCGCCGCTCTCCGCCAGCGCCGTGAAAAAGGCGATATTGAGCGCATGCGACAGACCGAGCACGTAGGCGATCAGGCGGTCGTGATCGTCCAGTCCCATGTCGAGCTGCTCTACCATGGTCGCCGAGAACAGCGCCCTGGCCTCCGCCGTCGCCTCGGCTGAACCGGCGTCGCAGAAGATCAGGTGGCGCCCGGAGAGCAGTCGCGTGTCCGGACCGAACATGGGGTGCAGAGACGTCACCTTGCACCCTGCCTGGCGCAGCTCGCGCAGTCCGTCTATCAGTGGCGTCTTGAGGGAGCCGATATCGAACACCAGGCCTGGCGGTTTCAGTACCGCGAGCTGCGCGAGAATGCGCCCCGATACGGCAAGCGGTGTGGCAACGACAATAACATCGTAGTCGACGCCCGCGTCAGTCCAGTTCCGAAACACGCCCGGCGCATCTTCTTCCGAAGCATCCGCGATCGTCGTCTCGAACCCCTGGCTGGCGAAGAAATTGACAAACCAGCCGCCCATCTTGCCCGCACCACCGATAACCAGCACACGCCTGCCGTTGCCCTTGCCTTCCGCGATTACTCGATCCCGCTCCTGGTTTGCGAGCGAGGAACGGATCAGCGCCGTGAGAATACTCTCGGCGAGGTCCGGGTCGACGCCAATCTCTTCGGCCTGGGCCCGGCCGCTGTCGATAACGTCTTTTTCCCGCGCAAAATCACGCGTCGCCGTCCCTTGTGTCAGTTTGCTCTGACCGATGTCGCCCACGATGCGCTGGCGTTCGGCGATCAGGTCGATGATTTGCCGATCGACGTCGGATAACGCATCGCGAAGGTTTTCCAGGTTCATTGGTTTCCGGTAGCTCGTGCCGCAACGTACAGGAGTCTCTTTTACAGGACTCCTGTGAACGTGAGCAAGCCAGCGTACCGCTCAGTCGTCATGGTGACGCCGTTTCCGCTTGGAGTGGCGCCGCCGATCGTCTTTATGGCGATCGTGCTTGTGCCAGTAACGCCGGTACCAGTCGTAGTCGTGATGCCGCGAGCCATAGTGGACGGCGTGGTGCCGGCGATGATCGTAGCGACGTTCCCAGCGAAAGATTTCGTAGAGCTGCCACCAGGCGAGTGAATGATTGTGGCGCAGCGACGTGCGGTGATACCAGAACCGGAATCCCCGGTCGTAGCTGAGCCAATGTGGCATGTGCCGGTCGCGATGGATGCTCACGTGGTGATGACGCGGCGAGTCGTAGCGATCGTAGGCGCGGTCGTGTGCCGATGCGACCTCGGCGGCGCCCAGACAAAGGCCGCAAATAACGGTAAAGGTGCCGATTGACTTGATCATGATGACCTCCGGTGCTGTCGAGTTCGGGGCCAGAGTACGTCGGCCAGCATGAACCGATGCTTAATGCAAGCCACTGTTTTAATTATATTTATGAATGCCGGATGAACGATCCGGTGGCGCCGTGGCTGCCGCCTGCACTGTCGCTTGTCGGGCAATCGTGCGAATATCCCGACTGCTGTCGAATAACGAATGCAAACAACGGGCGGAGCGAAAAATCGATGAAAACACGTGCGGCGGTAGCCTGGGAGGCAGGCAAACCACTCGAAAT
This sequence comes from Woeseiaceae bacterium, assembly GCA_041562415.1. Classification (GTDB taxonomy): domain Bacteria; phylum Pseudomonadota; class Gammaproteobacteria; order Steroidobacterales; family Woeseiaceae; genus UBA1847. The sequence goes on along the minus strand of JBFEXY010000011.1, from coordinate 4,700 downwards.
CGAGGAGATCGAACTCGAAGGCCCGAAGGCGGGTGAAGTACTCTTGAGAAACGTGGCAACCGGTGTGTGCCACACCGACGCCTTTACGCTGTCCGGCGAAGATCCTGAAGGACTATTCCCCGCGGTACTGGGCCATGAGGGTGGTGCCGTAGTAGAGGAAGTCGGTGCGGGCGTCACGTCGGTTGCTGTCGGAGACCACGTCATCCCCCTTTACACACCCGAGTGCGGCGAGTGTGACTTCTGCACGTCGGGCAAGACCAACCTGTGCCAGGCGATACGGGTAACCCAGGGCCGGGGCCTCATGCCCGACGGGACGTCTCGATTCTCCCTGAACGGCAAACCGATTCACCACTACATGGGGACGTCCACCTTCAGCGAGTACACGGTACTGCCGGAGATCGCGGTCGCGAAGATCAGCAAGGACGCACCGCTGGAGAAGGTCTGCCTGCTGGGCTGCGGCATCACGACCGGTATCGGTGCGGTGTTGAACACGGCCAGGGTTGAACCCGGTGCAACCGTCGCCGTTTTCGGTCTCGGCGGCGTGGGCCTGAGCGCCATCCAGGGCGCGACGATGGCGAAGGCCGGACGAATTCTCGCTATCGACATCAATCCGGACAAGTTCGAGCTTGCGAAGCAACTCGGCGCAACCGACACCGTGAACCCGCGCGACTACGACGCCCCGATCCAGGACGTCGTGGTGGAACTCACCAATGGCGGCGTGGACTATTCGTTCGAGTGCGTGGGCAATGTCGGTCTGATGCGCTCGGCGCTCGAGTGTTGCCACAAGGGTTGGGGTGAGTCGGTCATAGTCGGTGTTGCTGGTGCCGGCCAGGAGATATCCACGCGGCCGTTTCAGCTCGTCACAGGAAGGGTCTGGCGAGGCACCGCCTTCGGCGGCTGCAAGGGACGATCGCAGCTGCCCGGCATGGTCGACCAGTACATGAAAGGCGAGATCAAGATCGACGAGTTCATCACCTACACGATGCCGCTGGAGGACATCAACAAGGCCTTCGACCTGATGCACGAGGGCAAAAGCATTCGATCCGTCATCCACTACTGAGACGGTCTGGTCGTGACCCGCGTCGCCGTCGCAACGACCTCCGCGATCGCCGCCGATGCCGCCCGCGAGGTCGCCGAGGCGGGTGGCAACGCGGTGGATTGCGCGCTCGCAACCGCGATCATGTCGATGAATACCGAGCCGGGCGTGTGTGCTCTCGCCGGCGGTGCGTATATCACGGTCTGGGCTCCGGGCCACGATCCGGTAACCTACGACGGCAATCATGCTGTACCGGGGCGCGGGCTACCGGATGACGAGCGCGGGAAGGGCAAGGTACCCGTCCGGCTCGACTATGGCGGCGGTGTCTCGACGATCGTCGGTCCCGGGTCCGTGGCCATTCCTGGCGCGCTCGCCGCAGTCGACAGTGCCTGGCGGCGGTTCGGAAGCCTGCCATGGGGCGAGCTGTTCCGGCCAACCATCGAGGTCGTACGTTCCGGGTTCCCGCTGCCGGCCGCGTGCCGTTACTACCTCGGCTACAGCGGCGACCTTATCTTCGGCCGTAGTAGCGACAGCTATAGCGCGCTCCACGACGAGAGCGGCAACCTCCTCGACCGCGGCGACCCGATCCACGTCCCGCACCTTGCGGACAGCCTCACTGCGATCGCAGAAAGCGGTGCAGGAGTGTTCTACGAGGGTGAACTCGCGGCGGCCATATCAATGCACGTGCGACAGGGGGGTGGCGCACTCACGCGAGACGACCTCGCCGGTTATGAAGCGATCGAGCGCCCTGCGCTGGTCGCCGATATCGACGACTGGCACATTGCCACCAACCCGCCACCGGCCGTCGGGGGCGCCGTGCTTACAGCCATGTTGCTTGCCTGCGGTGACCTGCATGCCAGCGACTGGGACAGGCGGTCACTCGACAAACTGATTCGGGTGCAGCGGGCATGCCTCGACTTCCGCCGCGACCGTCTCGATATTGCCGAGGACGTCGATGCCGTAGCTGCCGAACTCATCCGGGCGGCAAAGCACGGACAACTCCTGTCGCAATGGTCCTCGTCCTCGACGGTGCACACCTCGGCGGTCGACGACTCCGGGATCGGCTGCGCCATCACCGCATCGTCAGGCTACGGCTCGGGGGAAATGCCGGAGGGGACCGGCCTGTGGCTGAACAACGGGCTTGGCGAGATCGAACTCAACCGGCGTGATGTCGATTCGCGCAAACCCGGCGAGCGCTTGCCTTCGAACATGGCTCCTACCGTGGCTCGTAGCGAAGACGCAACCATGGCCATCGGTTCGCCGGGCGCCGACCGCATTACCACGGCCATCCACCAGGTCCTCGTCAATACCCTGCAGTTCGGCATGCCAATCGCTGATGCGATCGCACACCCACGGGTTCACGTCGATACGACGGGCGCGGCCGACCAACTCCGGGCCGAGCCTGGACTCGACATGCCGGAACTGGATCTGCCGCTGCAGGCCTTCGCCGATATCAACATGTATTTCGGCGGGGTGAGCGTTGCCACGTTCGACCGCCGCAGTGGATTCGAGGTGGCCGCCGACGCTCGCCGCGAGGGCGGCGTGTTTCTTTCCGACGCGTGATCCCGTGCCGGTCGTTTGATAGTCTGCGCCGCTGGTGACAGCGCGATCGTCACTGCAGTGGAGAACGGCTTGACCAACCCTTATCTTGCACAACAGCTTCCGGACCTATTGCCCGAAGATCCCATGCACTGGGCGGCGGCATGGCTCGAGGAAGCAACAAGACAACGCGTACAGCGCAACCCGAATTCGATGACGCTCGTGACGGTCGGAGATGACGGCCGGCCCTCGGCCCGCATCGTGCTCTGCAAGGAATTCGTCGCGGATCCGGGCTATCTTGTTTTCTACACGAACTACAAGTCTCGCAAAGTTCAGGAGCTCCATGCCAACCCGCAAGTTGCCGTCGCGTTTCACTGGGATGCCCTCGGACGCCAGATTCGCATAGAGGGGATCGCGTCGCTCTCGCCGGCGGCGGAAAGCGACGCATATTTTGCGAGCCGAAACTGGGGCAGCCAGCTCGGCGCATGGGGCAGCGACCAGAGTGCCCCGCTCACCTCACGCGATGCGCTGTTCCGGCAGCTACGCGAGCGCGCCGGAGCGCTGGGACTGAACGTCAGCGACGACATGCAGTCCATAGACAACATCGACCGACCGGTTATTCCCCGTCCCGACCACTGGGGTGGCATACGCGTGTGGGCGAGCGCGGTCGAACTGTGGATCGAAGGCGGGGATCGCATTCATGACCGCGGACGCTGGCAACGCAGGCTTGAGGTAAAGGATGAGCACCAGTATGTCGCCGATCAATGGCAAGGAATCCGGCTGCAGCCCTGATCACGAGTAGCGATGAGCGAACTGATTTCCGAACAACGATTCAGCTGCCCGTTCTGTGCCGAACCGATCTCAATCGTGGTCGATTTCTCGGGCGGCTCGCAGACGTACATCGAAGACTGCCAGGTCTGCTGCCAGCCCATGGGTGTCGTCGTCGACGTGGGCGCTGACGGGGAGCAGTCGGTACGGGTGGAGCGTGCAAGCTAGGAATATCACAACATTGCTCACGGCGCTCGCCTGTTGTGACGCCGCGCTCGCCCAGGTGACGCTCACGGAAGGCAGCGACATCAACCTGGACGTGTCTGCCGACGGCCGCATCGTCATGGACCTCCTCGGCGGAATCTGGGTTATGCCCCCGAGGGGCGGAGATGCCGAACCGATCGATGCCGGCGGGTTGCCGGCAGAACGCCCACGGTGGTCACCGGACGGTACCGCAATCGTCTTCGAAGCACGCTCGGAACAACGTAGCGGTATCTACCTGTATGACTTTGCGGACAACGACGTGCGAGCTCTCGACGAGAGCCAGTACTCGGACCGGCAACCCGAGTGGCACCCCGATGGCGAACGCATCGTGTTCGCATCGCAGCGGCACGACACCGGCCTCGATCTATGGGAGCTCGATGTGCCTACGGGACTGTCGTGGCGCATAACCAGTCTCCCTGGCGACGAGAGCGAACCAGCCTGGTCCGCCGACGGCCGCAATCTCGTCTACATCAACTATCACGACGATCGCTGGTCCCTCATGTTGCGTCGCCTCGGGCAGGCCGACCGCGTACTCATCACGTCGGAAGAACGCTTGTCCGCGCCGTCCTGGCGCCCTGACGGCAGCCTCGTGACGTTCGCGCGCGAAACCGGCGACGGCGTAACTGTCAATATGCTGATCCTGTCGGACCCGCTGCTCGAGCGGATCCTGATCGAAGATACGGACCTGTTCATCGCGCCGGTGGCATGGATCGACCGGCAGCAGATGCTGTACGCCGCAAAAAACCGTATTCGAACACGGCAATTCAACTCCTGGATATCCAGGACGGTGCCTTTCCGGGCGACCGTGGGCAGGCCCGTAGCACACGCACCGAAGACTCGTCCTGTTCGCGAACTGGCTCTCGTTGACGAGCCGGACGGCGGGCTCGTGGTGCGCGCGGCGAGGTTGTTCGACGGTACCGGAGGCGGCTACCGCGAGGGGCTCGACATCCTCATCGAGGGCGGACGCATTGTTGCCATCGAGCCGCAGCAGGATCGCACCGGCTCCGTGGTCGTGGACATGGGTGACCTGACGGTGCTGCCGGGCTTCATCGACGGCTACGCCTCTTTGCCTGCTAACGCCGATGAGCGGCTC
>JBFEXY010000010.1:0-21372 GCA_041562415.1 Woeseiaceae bacterium | reverse complement strand
CACTCGGAAATCCGTTGACGGACCCGGCTTCGACCTCAGGGCTATTCCGGGCGACAGGATGTTGCTGCGTGTCAACGCGCCGTAGATGCCTGTCGGTCCGAACTCCCAGCGCCTGTCACCGTACAAGGTATCGAAGCGATTGAACTCACCGTCGTCCGGGTCTTCATCACCCGATGCGTAATCGAATCGCAATATGACACGAGGCTCCCAGCTGCCCCGCAGCTTGCGGCTGACTTCCGCGTGAATGAACCACGCCCGGTGATCGAGGTCCGTGGTGTCTGTGGGCAGCGTGCTGGCGCGGCTCTTGCCCTGCTGGATCGCGGTCTCGAGCTCGTACGCCCATAGATCGCCGGAGTTCTGCACACGGAGGCCGGCGGTCAGGAAGTCACGATTGCGTGTGGGCAGACTCGGCCGATCCTTCTCGCGGATCCCGTACAGGTACCACTCGGTATCAACTCGGTTGCCGACGCGCACGTCGGACACGTGCAGTCCCCAGAGAATCCGCTCCCAGTGTTCCTGGTCGAGCTCGAACTCGTTGCTTCGCAGCCGGTCTCGCTCGAGGTTGTTGGGGAGGCGGGCGACCGGCATCGTCAGGAATGCCTGCAACCCGACGCCCCCGGATTTCGACCACCTTACGTGGACACCAGTAAAGGAGTTGATCGTGTTGCGCATACGATTACGCGACACCAGGCGGCGGCTGCCAACATCCATCGTCATCCGGCCGACCTGGATGTCCACTTGCTCGTTCCTGTAGCCGGCATACGCGCGTAATGGCTCGAGCGCATTGACGTCGTCGGTACCAACAGGCGTCAGGCCCTGGTCCAACCACGCGCGGGAATCCTGGAGTTCGAATCCCGAATAGAATCGCTCGCCATTGATCTGCGCGTGCACGAGTAGCCGTGACAGCAGTAGTTCATCCTGTCCCGGACCGACGAGGCGAAACGTATTATCCATGGACTCATAGCGCAGCCGGAAGCTGCCGCTTATTGACAGCCGGTCCGGGGCTTCGGCCGCGGACTCCAGGCTCTGCGGCTCACCTTGCGCTTGAGCGACAACAGGGCACAGCACGGCCATTAGCAGGCCCGCACGTATTCTTGTTTTTGCCCCCCCCTTGCGCACGGCGAAACTAGAACACAAAGACCGTTCGTCGTGCAATCCTACAAAAGCATGAAACTCAGGCTCGAGCCAGCGCCAGCACGCTTACCTTCTGCGCACCGTGCGCGAGTAACTCGCGGGCGAGCTGAGAGCAGGTCTCGCCGGTCGTAATCACGTCATCGATCAACAGGACGTGGCGCGCACGAATCGTGCCCCGCACCGTAAAAGCGCCGGCGAGGTTACGGCGTCGCTCACGCGAGCCGAGGCCGGACTGGTAGGGGGTTCCCCGAGTCCTCGATACATTACGAATGACGGGCAGGCCGCTCGCCTTCTGCAGCGGCCGGCTGATCTCGGCCGCCTGGTTGAAGCCGCGGACGCCGTGCCGCAGCCAGTGCAACGGTACCGGCAGCAGGGCATCGATGTCTCCGGGGAGCCTGGCAGCGGCTTTGCAAAGCAGTTCCCCGAAAGCGCTGGCGTAATGCAGCTTGCGATGAAACTTGAACATCCGGATGGCCGCATCGACCGGGTACTCGTAAGCAAGCGGAGCGGCCGCGACGTGGAACGGCGTCGGGCGATCCTGGCACCCGGCACATACCACCCCTTCGGCCACCTTTGCGGCAAGCGGCCGTGCGCAGCCGGCGCACTGCTCGGATACCCATGGCAGGTCAGCCTCGCAGCCGGCGCAGATCAACGGCTCCTCGCGTCGCCGTGAGACTCCGCAAAAGGTACAGCGGCGCGGCATTACGGCGAGTTCGAGTTGCTCGGCCGCGCGGCAGGCGAGCTGCCAGGGCGGTAAGACCAGGCGGCGCATTTGCATACAGTCATCGTCGCGCGCGTGCGCCCGCCTGGCACCTCACGAATTCGGGCAGTTTTCCCGGAAAGCGTGATACCGTGTCGCGTCCTGAAGTTGCCCACGTGCAATGAACGCCAGTAATCACAGATCGGACTTGCGCACCCGGGATGTTCGGCGCCGCTTCGACCGCGCGGCAAACACCTTTGATGACGCGGACTTCGCGCATCGCGTGACCCGCGAAGGTCTGCTCGCACGCATGCGCCCGATGACCGCCGAAGCAACTGTCGTCGTCGACCTCGGTGCAGGTACGGGAAGCGCCATCCCCCTGTTGCAGAAGCGCTTTCGTCGCGCCCGCGTTATCGCGGTCGACAGTTCCGCACCCATGCTGCAGGCGCTGCGCAGCAAGCGGTCCCTGCTTTCGAAGAGGCATGCCGTACAGGCCGATGCCCGGGCGATGCCGTTTGCCGATGCGAGTGTCGACGTGGTGTTTTCCAACCTGATGATGCCGTGGCTGGATCGCCCCGATTCAGTGTTCGCCGAAGTCGCGCGCGTGCTGCGCAGGGATGGCCTGTTCGCGTTCTCCACGCTCGGTCCGGACAGCCTGCTGGAGGTCCGGCGGGCGTGGCAGGCCGTGGACGGGGGCGCGCACGTAATTCGATTCCCGGACATGCACGACGTCGGCGATGCCCTCGTCCGGGCGGGGCTAAGAGACCCGGTGCTGGACGTCGACCGTCTGGCGGTGAATTACCACAGCAGCGAAGCCCTGTTTCGCGACCTCACCGCTGTTGGCGCACGCAACAGCCTGCGTCAGCGACAACCCGGCCTCCTGGGCCGGAGTCGCCTGCAGCGTTTTGCCGAGACGCTGTTCGCGGAAGGTACAGGATGTTCACTCACGCTCGAGCTCGTCTACGGCCACTGCTGGGGTGGCGAAACCCGGCGCTCGGGCGGCGAAATTGCCGTGGACGCCCGCCAAATTCCTTTGCGGCGGCAATGACTTGTGGCATAGCAGAAGGCAACTTCAACCGGCCACCGCGGCTTCGTGATAAACCGTTGTAATCTAATTACTTTCAAATTCCATGGCTGCAGGGACAGGATTGCCTGTGCCTGCACGTTTCAGTAAACTTCCGAGGCTCTTGAGCGGGACGTCCGGCTGTCCCGAACCTCATATCTGCCACCTGTCGATTCAAAAATATTAGAGAGCGCGGGCCCACGTCGGTCTGTGGAGTGCATACACAATGATTCGAAAATCGCTACTCAGCTTACTCGGAACTTTGTGGGCCGGCGCGGCGAGCGCCGATTGGGCCCTCAATATGCCCAAGGGCGTCACCGAGCTGAGCGCCGAGACCTACGACCTCCACATGATGGTGTTCTGGTGGTGCGTCGGAATCGGTGTCGTCGTATTCGGTGTAATGATCATTTCGCTGGTCAAACACCGGAAATCGAAGGGTGTCGAGCCTGCGACCTTTTCCCACAGTACCAGCGCTGAAGTCATCTGGACGATCATTCCCGTCGTCATCCTCCTCGTGATGGCCGTGCCTGCGGCCGACACGATGATCAAGCTGGAGGACTCGCGCAATCCCGACGTCTCCATCGTCGTTACTGCCTACCAGTGGAAGTGGCATTACAAGTACCAGGACGAGGACATCGCGTTCTACTCCAGCCTGGATCGCGCAAGCGTCGAGGCACGGCCCAAGAACTCGGGCATAGACCCATTCGACGTGGAAAATTTCCTGCTCGAAGTGGATCGTCCCCTGGTTGTGCCGAAGGGTGCCAAGGTACGCCTGCTGATAACGTCCAACGACGTCGTCCATTCCTGGTGGGTACCCGACTTCGCCATCAAGAAAGACGCGGTACCCGGCATCATCAACGAGACCTGGTTCCGCGCGGAGCAGACCGGCACATTCCGCGGCCAGTGCACCGAACTGTGCGGCAAGGATCACGGCTACATGCCGATCGTCGTCGAGGTGGTCGAAGCGGACGCCTACATCGCCTGGGTCGAGACTCACCAGCAAACCGGCGAACGCGTCGCCACCAGCCAATAAACGAATATACAAATGCGCCGCTTGACGGCGCGTGATCGGAGAGAAACGGTATGACAACAGCAGTCGCAGAGGCGCAGGACGCACACGACGAGCATCACGGCCCGGAAAAAGGCATCCGGCGCTGGCTGTTTACGACCAACCACAAGGACATCGGTACGCTGTACCTGGTATTCAGCCTCATCATGTTCTTCATCGGAGGCACGATGGCGCTGGTCATTCGCAGCGAGCTGATGCAACCGGGACTGCAGTTCGTGCATCCGGAGTTCTTCAACTCGATGACAACGATGCATGCGCTGATAATGGTGTTCGGTGCCGTCATGCCGGCATTCGTCGGGCTCGCCAACTGGATGATCCCGATGATGATCGGCGCGCCGGACATGGCGCTGCCGCGGATGAACAACTGGTCGTTCTGGATTCTCCCGGTCGCGTTCGGCATCCTGCTCTCGACGCTGTTTATGGAGGGCGGCGCCCCGGCCGGCGGCTGGACGATGTACCCGCCGCTGATACTTCAGACCGGCGACGCCTTCCCGTTCCTGATCTTCTCGGTGCACCTGATGGGCATCTCGTCGATCATGGGTGCGATCAACATCATCGTCACCATCCTGAACATGCGTGCGCCGGACATGTGGCTTCTCAAGATGCCGATCTTCGTGTGGTGCTGGCTGATTACCGCCTACCTGCTTATCGCCGTAATGCCGGTGCTGGCAGGTGCGGTCACGATGCTGCTTACGGACCAGTTCTTCGGCACCAGTTTCTTCCTTGCGGCCGGCGGTGGTGACCCGGTCATGTTCCAGCACATCTTCTGGTTCTTCGGTCACCCCGAGGTTTACATCATGATCCTGCCGGCTTTCGGCGTGGTCTCGGAGATCATCCCGACGTTCTCGCGCAAGCCGCTTTTCGGTCACGACTCGATGGTATACGCCGCTTCGAGTATCGCGTTCCTGTCATTCATCGTCTGGGCGCACCACATGTTCACGGTCGGCATGCCATTATCGGGCCAGATGTTCTTCATGTTTGCGACCATGCTGATCGCTGTCCCAACGGGCGTGAAAGTCTTCAACTGGGTAGCGACCATGTGGCGTGGCTCGATGACCTTCGAGACCCCGATGCTGTTTGCGCTGGCGTTCGTATTCCTGTTTACGATCGGTGGCTTCTCGGGGCTGATGCTTGCCATCGCGCCTGCTGATATTCAGTACCACGACACCTACTTCGTCGTCGCACACTTCCATTACGTGCTAGTGCCCGGCTCGATCTTTGCGATTATGGCGGGGGCTTATTACTGGCTCCCGAAGTGGACCGGCCACATGTACAACGAATCGCTCGGCAAGCTGCACTTCTGGTTGTCGACGATCTTCGTCAATGTGACCTTCTTCCCGATGCACTTCCTCGGGCTTGCCGGCATGCCGCGCCGCATTCCCGACTACTCGACTCAGTTCGCCGATTTCAACATGATCGCGAGTATCGGCGCGCTCGGTTTCGGCGTTTCGCAGCTGATTTTCGTGTGGGTCTTACTCACGGCGAAGACGGGCGCGAAGGCGACGGATCGCGTGTGGGAAGCGCCGAAGGGGCTCGAGTGGACGGTGCCGTCGCCGGCTCCCTATCACACCTTCGACACGCCGCCCAAGGCCCGGATCGCGCAGGAAGCCTTCGAGTGACAGATGATCAGAAGGAGCGGCGCAACGGAGTACGGCGAACGGCGATCATTCTCGTCGCCGTCGCGCTGGCCTTCTATCTCGGTTTCATCCTGATTGGCGTGCTGCGCGCCTGAACCGCATGAACGACAGTACCGAAAAGACGCCAGGAAATGACAACCGGTCGCTGACCGGGAAACTGCTGTTGATCGCAGCCGCGATGTTCGGTTTCGGCTATCTGCTCGTACCGCTGTATGACGTCTTCTGCGAAATAACCGGTTTCGGTGGTCGCACCAACACCGTGGCGGAGACCAGCCAGGAGAACCCGGACTACACGCGCTTGATCCGGGTGGAATTCGTCACCACCGTCAATGAGTATGCGCCATGGGAATTCGTGGCGGATCGCGACAGCATGGACGTAACGCCGGGCAAGATGTATTACGCAACCTTTACGGCGCGCAACCTCACTGGCGAAGCAAAGGTCGCGCAGGCCGTTCCCAGTGTTGCCCCGATAAGCGCATCCGGGCATTTCAAGAAGATCGAGTGTTTCTGTTTCACCAACCAGGAATTTCAGTCCAACGAAGAACGGGCGATGCCGCTGCAGTTCATCGTCGACCCGGATCTGCCGGAGTATGTGGACACGATCACTCTGCAGTACACTTTTTATGACACCGTTCGCGTCTCGGCGAACGACGAGTCCTGAACGACAACGTATCGAGAATAATTATGTCCCACGCTGAAGACCGCTATTACATACCTCACGGCAGCCACTGGCCGATCGTCGGCTCTATCGGGCTGCTGTTTCTCATGGTGGGTGTTTCAAACTGGCTGAACGGCGCCGGCGCTGGTTTCTGGATTATGCTGGCCGGCATTGCAGTCATGGTGTTCATGCTCGTAGGCTGGTTCGGCACGGTAATCAGCGAGAGCCAGGGCGGGCTTTACAACGACCAGGTCGACCATTCGTTCCGGATGGGCATGTTCTGGTTCATCTTCTCCGAGGTGATGTTCTTCGCGGCGTTCTTCGGCGCGCTGTTCTACACTCGCAACATGGCCGTGCCTTGGCTCGGCGGCGACAGTAACAACTTCTTCACCAATCTCATTTTGTGGAATGGCTACGAGGCAGCCTGGCCGACGAACGGACCGGCGGGCGTCGGCGGCGATTTCGAGGTCATGGGCCCGTTCGGCCTGCCCTTGATCAATACGGCAATTCTTCTCACCAGTTCGGTCACCGTGACAATTGCGCATCACGCGCTGATCGTGGGGCAGCGCGGAATCCTGAAAACATTCCTGGCACTGACGTTCATCCTGGGTTTCATCTTCGTGATCCTGCAGGCCGAGGAGTACATTCACGCCTATGAGGCGATGAACCTGAAGCTGACCAGCGGCATCTACGGATCGACGTTTTTCATGCTGACCGGGTTTCATGGCATGCATGTAACTATCGGCGCGATCATGCTGCTGATCATCTGGTTGCGCGTGATGAAGGGACATTTCACGGCGACGAATCATTTCGCCTTCGAGGCGGTAGCCTGGTACTGGCACTTTGTCGACGTCGTCTGGATCGGCCTGTACGTATTCGTGTATTGGATGTAGGGGGTTAGCGCCCGGCGAGCGGGGCGCTTCTCAAGGCACGATTTGAGCTGATCGGCGCGGGTTGAAAGCCGCGCCTTCTAGCCGATCCAGCCGGCGAGGTACGAGCCGACGAGGAATACGACCAGGCAGATAGACAGCACGACGCGGATTTTCAGCGACGTCAGCATCCTGGTCGAATCCGGCGAATCCCTGTCCTTGACGAGGAAGAACAGCCCGGAAAACAGGCTGACCACTACAGACGCCAGCAAGATCAGTATTATGGATTTCATGGAATAACCAATGCCGCGAGAGCGATCAGTATAACGTGGCGACCTCCCCGCAGAAATCAATGAAGCGCTGGTTGCCCTATGCGCTGGGTGCCGTGCTGGTCGCCCAGTTTGCCGGCCTCGGCGTGTGGCAAATCAGCCGTGCACAGGAGAAACGTGCCGCTCAGGAAGCTTTCGACCGGGAGACGGGCTTCACCCGTTTCGTCCATGGTATGGAGGTGAAACCGTACCAGCAGCTGTCGGCCGAGGGCAGGTTCGACGCCGAACACCAGTTCCTGCTCGACAATATCATCGTCGACAGCCATTACGGCTACTACGTCCTGACGCCGCTCGTGTACTCGAACGACGAGCCGGCGCTGATCGTGAATCGTGGCTGGATCGAGAAGACCGCCGAGGAAATCGACCCGTCGGCGCTCGCACTCCCGGATAGCCGGTTAACGGTTCGCGGCCGCGCCGGTGCACTCCCTCGGGCGGGTTACCGGATGGGCGCAGCGATCGAGTCGCGGTCGGCATGGCCGCGCCACGCGCTTTACCCCACGCTGGACGAGCTCGCCGCAGCCCTGGGACGCCAGGTGCAGCCTTTCGTGCTGCTGATGGAACCCGGGGAGGGGCCGGGGTTGCTGCGCCGCTGGAAGCCCGCGGAAATAGGCCCCGGGCGTCATTACGCGTACGCCTTCCAATGGTTTGCGATGGCCGTGGTGCTTGCCGGTCTGCTGGCCTGGAATTTCCGCAAGCGAGGATACGGAAAGTGAATGATTCGCAACGCAAGAAAGGGCGCCTGCAGTTCCTGCTGATCGCCGCCATCTTTTTTGGCCCGTTGCTGTTCGCCGCCTGGATGTACTACAGCGGCGTCGCCCTGCAGCCGGAGTCGCGAGCGAACCACGGTGCACTGTTGGAGCCCATCGTCAGCCTGATCGACGCCGTACCCGGCTCTCCAATCCATGACAGCCGTTCGTGGCGGCTCCTGTATGCGAACGACGGCGAGTGCGGCGACAGCTGCCGCGAGGCGCTGCATGCCTTACGGCAGTCGCGACTCATGCTGGGCAAGGAAATGGACCGGGTCGAGCGCGTGTTCTTGCATGGCGAACAGGCTCCCGATAACCTCCTCGTTGCCGAAGAACACCGCGGCCTGGTTTCGTTGCAGGATACGGCGCTGCTCGCCCTGCTTGGCGACAGGAAACCCGAGTCCCTGCCGGCGGGCGGTTTCTACCTTATTGACCCGCACGGCAACCTGGTGATGTATTTCAGGCCTGACATCACGCCACGAGACATGGTCGATGACATCAAGCGTTTGCTGAAATTGTCTCGTATCGGCTGAACGAGGAAAGACCTTGAGCGCGAACATAGAGAGACTGACAGACTGGCGCGACTACTACGAGCTGACGAAGCCTCGTGTGGTCATGCTGATCGTATTCACGGCGGTAGTCGGAATGTTCCTGGCCGTTCCCGGGTGGCCCGGCGCGCCGGCGATGCTGTTCGGCACCATCGGTATCGGCATGGCTGCCTCGGCCGCGGCGGTATTCAATCACGTGCTCGATGCCCGTATCGATATCCACATGCTGCGCACCCGCGGTCGCCCGTTGCCGGAGGGGCGCGTCAGCGAAACCAGTGCGCTGGCTTTTGCGTCCGCCATCTGCGTAGTGGCGATGATCATTCTCTGGTTCCTCGTCAATCCGCTGACCGCGGTCCTGACCTTCGGCTCCCTGATCGGCTACGCGGTGGTCTACACGGTGTTCCTGAAGCGCGCGACGCCGCAGAACATTGTCATCGGCGGCGCAGCGGGGGCCGCTCCTCCGGTGCTCGGCTGGACGGCGGTGACAGGCGAGATTTCAAGCAGCGCCCTGCTGCTGTTCCTGATCGTCTTCGTCTGGACACCACCGCATTTCTGGGCGCTCGCGATCGCGCGAAAAGACGAGTACGCGAAGGTCGGCATTCCCATGCTGCCGGTCACCCATGGCGAAGAATACACGCGGCTCCATATTCTGCTGTACACGATACTGCTCGTAGTGATCACGGTAATACCGTACCTCACGGGCATGAGCGGCCTGATCTACCTTGCGACCGCCCTAATGCTCGGGGCTGTCTTCCTGAACTACGCGATCCGGATGATGCGCGACACGGATGACCTCGAGCTGCCCATGCGGACATTCAAGTTTTCGATCACGTATCTCGCAGTCCTGTTTGCGGCGCTACTCGTCGATCACTATTTCCTGCTACAGCTGAACATCTAACGAGATCGGTTTCTCTGTGTCAGAACCAGTGCCACTCCGCCGAGTGTCGCGGCTGAGGCAACGACGAGGCGCAGCGTCACGGCTTCCGATAGCAGCAGCACGCCACCGATTGCGGCTATGACCGGCACGGAGAGCTGCACGGTAGCGGCGCCGGTGCCGGTCAGCCCTTTCAGGGCCGTATACCAGATCGCATAACCGATTCCCGACGCCACGGCGCCTGAGGCCACGGCATAGCCCGCGCCCGCCGCCGTTACCTCGAAGTCACCGACGAAGACCAGGCTGGTCACGATCACCAGCGGCACCGCGTACAGGAAGTTGTGCGCCGTGGCCTCGGTCGGATCCGCGGCCGATCTGCCGACCAGCGAGTAAACGCCCCAGGAAATACCGGCAACCGTCATCAGCGTCGCACCCAGCGGGTCCGGTGCGGCCAGGCCCGGCGACACGAGATACACGAGTCCCGCGATCGCGAGGATCAGGCCGGCCCAGGATATGGCGGAGAAATGCTCTCCGGAACGCAGCGCCACCGAGAACATCGTCAGCTGTACTGCGCCGAACAGGATCAGTGCCCCCGTTCCTGCGCTCAGCGACAGGTAGGCGAACGCGAAAAACACCATGTAGAGATACAGCGTGACCACGGATCGCCAGTCAGGTTTGGCGGTGACCGCCTTGCGCCGCAGAAGCAGGATAGCGCCGAGCATTACCGCCCCCGCGACTGTTCTAACCGTGGCGAAGCTGGCCGCATCGATCAGCCCCGCGCCGAGTGCAAGCCGGCACAGAACCGAGTTCGCGGCGAACGCCACCATGGCGGCTGCCGTCAAAATAAGTGTATTCGCTTTCATCGGACCCGCTGCTTTTCTGCAAGAATAGCAGGACAGGTCCTTGCCGAAGGGGGTAGCAGTGGCTATACACTCAGCGGTGCGATGACGGACCCACACCAAACCGAGGTCTTCGAGCGCGTGGTGCGACCGCATTTCGATCGCCTTTACCGGCTGGCGTGGCGGCTTACGGGCGCGAAGCCAGAAGCCGAAGACCTGTTCCAGGAGCTGCTGATCAAGGCATTCGGCATGCTCGACGAACTCGTCCATATCGAGGAGCCGGGTTCGTGGTTGTGCCGGGTGATGTACAACCAGTTTGTCGATCAGCACCGGCGCTTCGCCCGCCAGCGCATGCACCTCGTGGATGAGGGACACCTGCCGGGGCAGGGACTCGCCGACCTCCCCGGCAACCTCGACCCCGTCGACGACCGGGAGAGGCTGGAGAAATTCCGGCGGCTGGATGCGGCACTGCAACAACTCAGCGAGGAACACCGTCTCGTCGTGCTGCTGCATGACACCGAGGGGTACAAGCTGGAGGAAATCGAGGGTATGACGGGAACGCCCGTCGGCACCATAAAGTCCCGGCTCCACAGGGCACGATCCAGGTTACGTCAAATCCTCGACAACGATGGAACCATTTCCTGACACTGAGCGTGTATCAGGACAGGCAGGACGATAGTCATGAACAATAGACACACAATGGAAGATCAGGAGCTCCTCGAGTTGTTAAAGGAGTACCCGGTGCCGGAGGCCGAAGCAGGGTTCTATGACCGCGCGCTCGTGCGCGCCGTTCATAAAGGCTCCCGCCACCAGCGCAATCGCTGGATGCTGGCCGGCTTCGGATCCGCAATCGCGGCAGGGCTGGCGATCTGGGCGATTACGGCGATGCTCATGACGGCGCCGCAGCTGCCGGACGCGGGGCCCGCGATACCCGGCGTGACCATCGCGATGGAGCAGGAACACACGGTGCGGCTGGTGTTCGCATCCGCCGAGGCGCTGGACTCCGCAACGTTGACGGTTTCGCTGCCGGAAGGCATCGAACTCGCTGGCTTCCCGGGGCAGCGCGAAATAACCTGGGAAACAAGCCTTCAGGAAGGCAAGAACCTGTTGCCGTTGACCCTGATCGCACTGACGCCGGCCGGCGGCGAACTGCTGGCCCGCCTCGAACACAAGGACCGCAACCGGACGTTCCGGTTGCGGGTCGACGTATCCTGATTCACGGCTGGACCGGAAGTCCAGAGGAAATTTAACGGAGTAATGCCATGAAACATCTCAACGTATTCATCGCGGTACTGGTGCTCACCTGTTTCGCGTTCATGCCGGCCGCGGTGCGCGCCGACGACGATCTCGACGATCTCGACGTCATGATGGAGGTGCTCGATGACGACACCGACCTCGATGACGACATTGCGGAGATGGCCGAGATGCGGGGCCCGGAAGACGACGATGACGACTGGGACGAAGACGAGTCCGGGGACGAAGACGAGTCGGAGGACGAAGACGAATCCGGGTCTGACGATGATGAAGGCTTCGAAGACGAAGACGGCGATGACGACGGCGAGGACTTCGAAGACGAAGACGGCGTGGACGACGACTTCGAAAGCGACGACGAAATTGACGATGTCGACGAAATCGATGACGACGAACACGATCACGAGGAAGGCGAAGACATCGAGGAAGACGAGTACGACGAAGAGGACGACATGGAGGGCGACGACGAGCCCGAAGACGACTCCAGCTTCGAAGAAGACGACGTCGAGGACGACATGGAGGATGACCTCGGTGACGATGACGGAAGCGAGGGTGGTGACGACCAAACGGAAGGTTGATGTCACGCTGAATAGCCTCCCGCCTGATGCAAATCGGGCGTAATCCGCAGCGATCCCCCTGGGTGGTCTCCACCCAGGGGGATTTTCTTGCACTACGTCATAGTTTTCCGGCCGAATATCGGGCATTTTGCGATCTGACATAACGCGATACGGGAACACCGCGGATTAGTGCTGCACACAAAAAACTCGGAATGCGCATGCCGGCGCGAGCATTTGCCGCCGCAGTAGCCCTGGTTTGCCTGCTGGCGGGGACCACGGCCGCCGCGATGAGCGCCGACGAGCTGTTCCGGGACGGCAACCGGCTATTTCGTGACGACCTCTACTGGGCTGCGTTGCTGCGCTACGAACAGGCTGCGGAGGCGGGGATGGATTCGCCGCTGCTGCACTACAACACCGGCGTTGCGCATTACAAGGCGGGCCAGCACATACGGGCGCGCGAATCGCTGCAGAAGGCAACGCGATCGCCATCGTTACGGCAGCTTGCGCATTACAACCTTGGACTGAACGCCTACGCGGCAGGCGATAACGAAGAAGCGCTGCGCTGGTTCCGCTACGCCCGCGACCAGGGCGCCAGCGAGAAAATTTCAGGCCTCGCGCGCACTGCGATCGCGCGCATCCGGCGCGGCGAGCTCGCTGAAGACCCCGTCTACCAGCAAAAGGTGGCGGAGCAGAAAGAGCGGGATATCTTCGACTTCACTTACTTCGCGAGCGTCGGATACGGCAATGACAGCAACGTATTTCGCTCGCCGTCCGAACCATACATCGACTTCGCAAACCCTAACCTGCCGCTCATCGTGCCGGAGGTCCAGACCGGCGGCTACCTGCCGTACGACCTGGGCATGAAATACACGATCAACACCTACCGGTTCGAAGGCTTTTATGCGGCGTACCGGGCATCCGGCGATTACTACCAGGACCGCAACCAGAGTGACGCGGACGAGTTCCGGCACGAGCTGCGTGTCGGCAACGAGTACGTTCGCAGAACAGAAGATCGCAAGCGGGAGGTGTTCAGCTCCTTCCGGTTCGCACAGCGCGACGGCGTCTACTACGACCCCGATGATGGCCTGCCGAGGGCGATCGGTGGCGTGGATATAGGCGACCGCATGAACTACACCCGCTACGGTCCGGACATCCGCTTGCGACAGCGCTGGGGAAAGTTTGCCCTCGGGATGGTAGCCAAGGGCTACCTGTACGACTATGAAGACGTCGAGGTCGTGCCGTCATACGATCATGAGTATTTTCTGTTCAGTCTTCACTCCCAGTACTCGTTCACGCGCACGTCGCTCCTGCGGATTACGGCGGAGAAATTCAGCCGTCGCTACAGTGACCGCCCGTCTTTCGAGCCTGACGGCACCCAGCCGATCGGTAACCAGGGCGTTCGCTACGATTACGTCGGTCTGTCACTGCTCGCCAGGCAGCGCATCACGCGAACCATGTGGGTCGGCTTCGAATACGAGCGTGTCGATCGGGAAGACCGTTACGCCGGGTACAACAATTACGTCCGCGACCATTACGAGTTCGAATTCCACTGGTCCCCCGGGGTGCGCTTCGACCTGGAGCTCTCCGGGTATTACCGCAACTACAATTACGAGAACGCGTTTGCGTTCAACAACCCGGTACTACCGAACAAAACCCTCGAGACTGCAAGGGCGGACGCCACACTCAGCTACCGCATAACGCCCAGGCTCAGCGTCGCGCTGGAAGGGCGCTTCGACGAATACGTATCGAACGATACGCGTATCCAGTTCGACCGCGGCCGCTACTCCCTCGCTTTCGTCTGGCGCCAGGATTAGCCCCGCCCGAAACCGCGCGCAATCCTGCTAAACTTGCGCGCTTCATGGACGTCACCCCGATACTCGAATCCCTCAACGACGCTCAGCGGCAGGCCGTCACGGCCCCCGCGGAACCGATGCTGGTTATTGCCGGCGCAGGCAGCGGCAAGACGCGCGTGCTCGTACACCGGGCCGCGTGGCTGATCGATGTCGAGGGCGTGTCGCCACAGGGCTTGCTCGCAGTCACGTTTACCAACAAGGCGGCGGCCGAGATGCGCGGCCGTATCGAGGCGCTGCTCGACATGCCCGTCAGTCACCTGTGGATCGGCACGTTTCACGGCCTCGCTCATCGCCTGTTGCGACGGCACTGGCAGGAAGCCAAGCTTCCGCAGAACTTTCAGATCATCGATTCGGACGACCAGCTGCGCCTGATCAAGCGACTGCTGAAGAACCTCGAGATCGACGACAGCCGCTGGGTACCCAAGGAGATCCAGTGGTTTATCAATGCGCAGAAGGACGAGGGCCTGCGGCCGCAGCACCTCGACGATGAGCGCGACCCGAACCGCAGGCAAATGATCGCGCTTTACGCTGCCTACGAGGAGGTCTGTCAACGTGGCGGGCTGGTGGACTTCGCGGAGCTGTTACTGCGCGCGCACGAGCTGTGGCGCGACAATCCGGATCTGCTCGCCCACTACCAGCGGCGCTTCGGGCACCTGCTCGTCGACGAGTTCCAGGACACCAATGCGATCCAGTATGCGTGGCTACGGCTGCTCGCGGGCGACAATGCCGCCATCCCCTTCGTCGTCGGTGACGATGACCAGTCTATCTACCGTTGGCGTGGCGCGCGGGTCGAACACATACACCGTTTCCAGCGCGACTTTCCGAACGCGACCGTCGTGAAACTGGAGCAGAATTACCGTTCCACGGCCACCATCCTCAACGCTGCCAATGCCGTCATCGCCAACAACGCCGACCGCATGGGCAAGAACCTGTGGACCGAGGGCGCCGACGGCGAGCCGATCAGGCTCTATGCGGCATACAACGAACGGGACGAAGCTGATTTTGTCATCGGCCGGCTTCGCGACTGGATCGACCAGGGTAATGCGCGTGCCGACGCCGCGGTCTTGTACCGCTCCAATGCCCAGTCCCGGGTGCTGGAAGAGGGGCTTATCAACGCGGGCATTCCCTACCGCGTGTACGGCGGACTGCGCTTCTTCGAGCGCGCCGAGATCAAGGATGCTCTGGCTTACCTGCGGCTCATATCGCATCGCGAAGACGACGCGTCATTCGAGCGCATCGTGAACCGGCCGACACGCGGTATCGGCGCCCGCACCGTCGAGATCATGCGCGCCTACGCGCGTGCCAACAGCTGTACGATGTGGCGCGCTGCCGGGGCGGTGGCAAGCGACGAACTCGCAGGTCGCGCCGCCAACGCGGTCCTTGCTTTCATGAACCTCATCGAGCGCATGGCGCGCGAAACGACCGGTCTCGACCTGCAGGACAAGGTCGACCACGTGATTCACGCCAGCGGTCTCGTCGAGATGTTCCGCAACGACAAGGGCGAGCGCGGCGAGACCAAGCTCGAAAACCTGATGGAGCTGGTGAGCGCCGCGAAGAGTTTCGAGCCGGATCCGGCCGGCGAGATGTCGCCTCTCGACGAATTCCTGTCACACGCGGCCCTGGAGGCCGGCGAGGGCCAGGCCGAGGCCTGGGAAGACTGCGCGCAGCTGATGACGATGCACTCGGCCAAGGGGCTCGAGTTTCCACTGGTGTTTATGTGCGGCATGGAGGATGGGCTGTTCCCGCATCAGCGCTCGATCGCAGACCCGAACGGGCTGGAGGAAGAACGGCGCCTGTGCTACGTCGGCATCACGCGCGCGAAGCAGACCCTTTACGTGACGTACGCGGAGCAACGGCGCCTTCACGGTATGGACAGTTTTTCCCAGCCGTCACGCTTCATATCGGAAATCCCGGATGACTACGTCGAGGAAATCCGGCCGCGCGTGCAGGTATCACGGCCGGTCCGCGCACTGCGCCCGGGCGCCGCAAACTCGCTGAGGAAATCGTCGGATGCCGAGATGGGCGTACGGCTGGGCCAGCGCGTCCGGCATGGGAAATTCGGCGACGGTGTCATTCTCAATTACGAAGGGCAGGGCGCCCACGCACGGGTCGAGGTGAATTTTGAGACGGCCGGCACAAAATGGCTGGTTCTTTCCTATGCGAATCTCGATCTGATGTAGACTTGACGTTCTGCAGGGACACGTCGTGCCGCACCCTAAAGCCTGTCGACAATAATGAAGATTCTAATACTCGGTGCAGGTCAGGTTGGCTCTTCCGCCGCCTACCATCTGTCGCGCGAAGAGGCCAATGAGGTTACCGTCGTCGACGTGCGCCCCGAGGTCTTGCGAGAACTGCAGGACCGCCTGGATATTCGTACTGTGGTCGGCCATGCAGCCTACCCGGAGGTGCTCGAGCGCGCCGGGGCCAACGACGCCGACATCGTCGTCGCGCTGACGGACATGGACGAGATCAACATGGTCGCCTGCCAGATCGCGTACACGCTGTTTCATACCCCGACCAAGATAGCCCGTATCCGCTCCGCCGAATACATGAATACGGCGCAGCTGTTTTCGCAGGATGCCATTCCCATCGACGTCGGCATCAGCCCGGAACAGCTGGTATGCGAGTACGTCGAGCAGCTGATCCTGTACCCGGGTGCCTCGCAGGTGCTCGACTTCGCCGGCGGCCGCGTCAGGCTGGTCGGCGTGATCGCGGACCGCGACGGCCTGCTCGTCGGCCAGCGCATCGCAACGCTGAAAGACCACGTGCCGAACACCGAGGGCCGCATCGCTGCGATCTACCGGCACGGCAAGGCTATGCTGCCGGACGGTGAAACGGTAATCCAGGAGGGCGACGAGGTGTTTTTCATCGCCGACCGCAAGGATATCCGGGTTTTCATGAGCGAGATGCGGCGGCTGGAAGATCCGGTGCGCCGCGTCGTGATCGCCGGCGGCGGCAACATCGGCGTACGCCTCGCGCTCGCACTCGAGCAGACGAACCAGGTCAAGATTATCGAGCGTGACACCCGCCGGGCGCGGACGATCTCCGAGCAGCTCAATCGCGCGATCGTGCTCGTCGGTGACGCCGCTGACGAGGAGTTGTTGCTCGAGGAAAACGTCGACAACGTCGACGTTTTCTGTGCGCTGACCAATTCCGAAGAAGCGAATATTCTCAGCTCGATGCTTGCGAAGCGGCTCGGCGCTCACAAGGTGATGGCGTTAATAAACCGGGCGTCTTTCGTCGACCTTGTAGAAGCGGGCAGCATCGACATCGCGATATCGCCCCAGCAGGTCACCATCGGCTCCCTGCTTGCCCACGTGCGCCGCGGCGACGTCGTGAAGGTTCACTCACTGCGCCGTGGTGCCGCGGAAGCGATCGAGGCCATCGCACATGGCACCGAGAAAGATTCGCGTGTCGTGGGTCGCAAGATCGAAGATATCGAGCTGCCGAAGGGCACCGCTATTGTCGCGCTTGTCCGTAACGACAAGGTAATCATTGCACATCACGATACGGTCATCGAGACTGACGACCACGTCATCCTGTTCATGACCGACCGGCGCAAGATAGAACGCCTAGAGCAGCTGTTCCAGGTCGGCGTTTCTTTCGTCTAGAGGTCCTCGCGCCGGATGAACTGGACCGTCGTACAACGCATTCTCGGGCTGCTCCTTATGGTGTTCAGCCTGACCATGCTACCGCCGATTCTCGTAAGCCTTTGGTATGCGGACCAGGCCTGGATGTCGTTCATCGAGGGCTTTGCGCTGACCCTCGTCGCCGGCGTCATCTTCTGGTTTCCCGTGCACCGAGAACGCAGAGAGCTGCGGCTCCGCGACGGCTTCCTGGTGGTCGCTTCATTCTGGACCGTACTCGGGACGTTCGGCGCTGCACCGTTGTACTTCGATGACAGCCTGTCGCTGTCGATGACGGACGCGATATTCGAGTCCATATCCGGGCTGACCACCACCGGGGCGACTGTTCTCACCGGCCTGGACGAACTCCCGCGCTCGATACTCTATTATCGGCAGCAGCTGCAATGGCTCGGCGGCATGGGCATCATCGTACTGGCCGTCGCGGTGCTGCCAATGCTCGGTGTCGGTGGCATGCAGCTGTATCGCGCCGAAACGCCGGGGCCGGTCAAGGACACCAAGCTGACGCCGCGCATTACCGAGACTGCCAAAGCGCTCTGGTACGTCTATCTCAGTTTTACGATTGGCTGCTTCGTTTGTTACATGATGGCGGGCATGGGCGGCTTCGATGCACTGTGCCATGCCTTCTCCACCGTCGCGATCGGCGGTTTCTCGACGCACGACCTGAGCATAGGATATTTCGATAGCAGCGCGATCAATCTCGTGGCAATCGTGTTCATGTTCTTCGCGGGCATCAACTTCTCTCTGCACTTTTTCGCGTGGCGGTACGTTTCCGTCAAACACTACACGCAGGACCCCGAGTTTCGAGCATATGCTTTCTTCCTGGCGGTCATCTCTGTAATGGTCGTCGCTGCATTGCTTTACTTCAGCGTCTTCGCCACCGCGGGCGATGCCATCGTCAACGGGCTATTCCAGGCCGTTTCGATCGCAACGACGACGGGTTATACGACGGCCGATTTTTCCATGTGGCCTACCGCTATTCCCGTCCTGCTGGTATTCGCGAGCTTTGTCGGTGGCTCGGCCGGTTCAACCGCGGGAGGGATAAAGGTCATTCGCTGGTTGCTGGTCTACAAACAGGGCGTTCGCGAGATCGTGCGCCTGGTTCACCCTTCAGCAGAGATTCCCGTCAAGCTCGGCAACAAGGCCGTACCGTACCGCGTCGTTGACGCGGTCTGGGGCTTTTTTTCGATATACGTCATCGTGTTCGCGGGGATGATGCTTGCCATGATGGCGACGGGCCTCGACCAGGTAACGGCGTTTTCTGCTGTTGCCGCCACCCTCAATAATCTCGGTCCCGGGCTCGGCGATGTGTCCAGGGGCTTCATGTCATTGAGCGATGCTGCCAAATGGATATCGATCGCCGGTATGTTGCTCGGGCGCCTTGAGATCTTCACGCTGCTGGTTCTGGTCACGCCGATGTTCTGGCGGCGCTAAATCTTGAGCGGGCGGCAAGCCGACAAACGGGACGTGAACACCCTCGACAGGATCAGCATCCTGTCGGGGCAGCTAACCTCATGGTTAACCGTCATCATGGTGATCGTGACGGTTGTCGTTGTGGTCATGCGTTACGTCTTCGACGCGGGTGCAGTCTGGCTCCAGGAGTCGGTCGTCTGGATGCATGCGGTCGTGTTCATGGTCGGTGCCGCGTATACCTTGCAACAAGACGAACACGTGCGCGTCGATATCTTCTATCGCGACATGAGCGAGAAGCGCCGTGCATGGGTCGACATGGCGGGGACATTACTGTTCCTGCTTCCGCTATGTGCGTTTCTGGGCTACAAGGCCTGGGATTTCGTTGCCGTCTCCTGGCAGCTCGGCGAGTCGTCTCGGGAGCCCGGTGGTATGCCGTATCCCTTAGTGCCACTGCTGAAGTCGGTGCTGTTATTGATGCCGCTGCTGCTCGCGGTGCAGGGTGTCTCGATGCTGGGCCGTGCCCTGCGCACGCTTCGGGAACAAGGCTGATGGAGTGGGCGGCGCTGCTGCTTTTCGCGACGGTGATCGTCGTGCTGCTCGCGGGTTTTCCGGTCGCTTTCACGCTGGGTGGCACCGCTTTGCTGTTCGCCGCAGCGGGTACCGCCGCAGGCATGTTCAATGACGCGCTGCTATCGAGTTTGCCGAACCGGGTCTTCGGCATCATGTCCAACGAGACGCTCGTTGCCGTGCCCTTGTTCGTGTTCATGGGCGTCACGCTCGAGCGGGCCAGGATAGCAGAGGAATTGCTCGACACGCTCAGCCGGCTTTTCGGCGCCCTTCGCGGCGGCCTCGGCATTTCGGTCACCCTGGTGGGCATGCTGCTCGCTGCCAGCACAGGCATCGTCGGTGCTACGGTGGTCACTATGGGCCTGCTGTCGTTGCCGACCATGCTTCGCCGGGGCTATTCGGCGGAGGTCGCGACGGGCACGATTTGCGCATCGGGCACACTTGGCCAGATCATTCCCCCCTCCATTATTCTGGTCATGCTCGGCGACGTCATGTCGAGTGCATACCAGCAGGCGCAGCTGGAGATGGGCATCTTCTCGCCGAAGACCGTGTCGGTCGGGGACCTGTTTGCCGGTGCTCTGATCCCGGGTCTCCTGCTCGTGGTCCTTTATGTCGCGTATCTCGTTGTCGCCGCATTCTTCAGGCCCGCCCTGATGCCGGCTTACGAACGCGGTGACGAGGATGTCGTTTCCTTCCTGCAGATTCTGCGGGCGCTTTTGCCGCCGCTGCTGTTGATATTTGCGGTGCTCGGCTCGATCCTGTCCGGGCTCGCGACTCCGACCGAAGCGGCGGGTGTTGGCGGCATGGGCGCGCTGCTGCTGGCACTGTCGCGCCGCGAAATGAATCTTGCGCGCCTCCGGGACATCATGCAGGCAACCCTGAAGATCAGCAGTATGGTCTTCCTGATTCTGATCGGCGCATCGCTGTTCTCGCTGGTGTTCCGCGGTTTCGGCGGTGATGACGGAGTACATGCCGTTCTGGGTTCACTTCCGGGTGGTGTCGCCGGCGCCGTCATCCTCGTGATGCTGGTCATGTTCCTGCTCGGATTCGTTCTGGACTTCATCGAGATTACGTTCGTCGTCGTACCGATCGTCGGGCCCGTCCTTCTTGCGATGGGACTGGATCCCGTGTGGCTCGGCGTAATGATTGCGATCAATCTGCAGACATCCTTCCTGACGCCCCCCTTTGGCTTTGCGCTGTTCTATTTGCGCGGCGTTGCACCGCCATCCGTCACGACGCAGCAGATCTATCGAGGTGTAATACCGTTCGTTGCGATACAGCTGGGGGCGCTACTCTTGCTGGCGCTGTTCCCGGAGCTGGTCACCTGGCTGCCGGGCAAGATCTACGGCAACTGAGCCCGTAGCAGCGCGCCTCGGGAACCACGGCTCATCGCCGGGTGGCAAGGAAAGCCTGCTCCGTGATCCGCTGGTTCGGGATCGACTTCGCAAGAAACGAAGACCACGACTGATAGATCTTTGCAGCCATTGGGTCTGCGGCCGCCATCTCCTCCACGATTTCCTGGGAGATCGACTTCAGGTACTGAAGCACGTCGTCCGGGAACTGGCGCAACTCGACGTTCGGGTCCTGCATCAACTGCTCCAGCGCTACCGCGTTGCCGTAT
>JBFEXY010000009.1:0-22072 GCA_041562415.1 Woeseiaceae bacterium | reverse complement strand
CTCGATCACTTGTTGCACGACATGCGACTGTACAAGAGCCGCGCCGAAATCTCTGCGATGCGAAAGGCGGCGAAGATCGCGGTCAAGGCGCACACACGGGCGATGCGCGCCGTGCGCCCCGGAATGTTCGAGTACGAAGTCGAGGCGGAATTCATCCACGAGTTTCGACGCAATGACGCCTGTGCCTCCTACAACCCGATCATCGGATCGGGACGCAATGCCTGCACGTTGCACTATGTCGACAACACGGGCCAGCTCGAAGACGGCGACCTGCTCCTGATCGATGCCGGCTGCGAGCTGGACTACTACGCGTCCGACGTCACGCGCACAATGCCGGTCAACGGCAAGTTCACGCCGGAGCAGCGCGCCGTCTACGAGATCGTTCTGGAGGCGCAACTGGCGGCCATCGAAAGGACGCGTCGCGGAAATCACTGGAACGAGCCGCACGACGCTGCCGTGAAGGTCATTACGAAAGGACTGAAGAAGCTGGGTCTGCTGGACGGCACGCTGCCGAAGCTCGTCAAGGATGGCGCTTACCGCGAGTTCTACATGCATCGCACCGGGCACTGGCTGGGCATGGACGTTCACGACGTCGGTGACTACAAGGTCGGCGATGAGTGGCGACTGTTGGAACCCGGCATGGCGATGACTGTCGAACCTGGCCTCTACTTGCCGGACAGCCGCAGGGTACCGGGGCGGTTTCGAAATATAGGCGTCCGAATCGAGGACGACGTTGTCGTTACGAGCAACGGTGCCGATGTGCTGAGCAAGGGGCTCGCAAAAGAACCGGATGCTATCGAGGCACTGATGCAGGGCTGAATATGACCGACTCGACGAACAAGCGGTACGATATCGTTATTGCCGGCGGCGGCATGATCGGTGCGAGTCTCGCACTCGCACTGTCGCCGCTCGGGCTGCGCATCGCCGTCGTCGAAGCCGTGGCTCGCGGCGAAGCGCTGCAGCCGAGTTTCGATGATCGCTCGACGGCCTTGTCGCGAAGCACCCAGCGCATGTTCGAGGCGATGGGTCTGTGGGACCAGGTTATCGCGGCCGCGACGCCGATTCGCCGTATCCATGTCTCCGACCGGGGCCGTTTTGGATTCTCGCATATCGATGCGGCTGAGCAGGGCGTAGAGGCGCTTGGCTACGTCGTCATCAATCGCGTGCTCGGGGACGTATTGCAATCTGCACTGGCAAAGTCTGCGACGGTGGACGTGTTATGCCCTGCACGCGTCGTCGAAATCGACGTCGGTGATGATCTTGTGAGCGCAACAATCGAAATGGATGAAGCCCACCATCGGGAACTCGTCTCCCAGCTGCTCGTGGCAGCGGACGGCGCGGACTCGGCGTTGCGGCCGATGATAGGAATCTGTGCGAAGAAGACCGATTACGGCCAGCATGCGGTAATCGGCAACCTGCTGCCGGAGAAACCGGTGGACAATTGCGCGTACGAGCGATTCACGGACCAGGGCCCGCTCGCCCTGCTACCCGTTGCCGACGACCGCGCGGCGTTCGTCTGGACGGTATCCAGCAGCGACGCGGATCGTGTACTTGGCCTGGATGACGATGCTTTTTTGGCGGAGCTGCAGCAGGCGTTTGGGTATCGGCTAGGCCGATTCTCGCGCGTCGGCAAGCGGGCCGCCTATCCTTTGTCATTGAGCAAGGCGCTTAGGTTGACTGCGGAGCGTGCCGTTCTCGCCGGCAATTCCGCGCACGGACTGCATCCGGTAGCTGCACAGGGGTTTAATCTCGGCATGCGCGACGTGGCGGCGCTGTGCGACTGCGTCGCCGATGCGCGCGCCAACGACCCGGCGGCGGACCTCGGAGATCCCGAGTTGCTCGCCCGTTATGCGCAGTGGCGCCGGGACGACCAGGGAAAGCTGGTGCGACTCACTGACGGTATCGTTCGCCTTTTCGGCAGCTCGAGCCCCCCATTACGTGCCGCGCGCAATATCGGCATGCTGGGCTTCGACATTATCCCAGGCGTGCGATCCCTGTTCGCACGGCACATGATGGGACTGGCGGGCCGCTTGCCGCGACTGTCCCGCGGCGTGCCGCTCAAATGAAACGGCGTTACGACATAGTCGTCGTTGGCGGTGGCATGACGGGGCTCACGGTCGCCGCTCTGCTTGCGCAGGGACGTCGAGCGGACGCACTGAAACTGACAGTGATCGACGCGGCGCCAAGGCCGCGTTTCGATCCCGACGACGACATTGCGCTCCGGGTATCGGCAATCGCGACCGGTTCGGCGGACATCCTCGACAGGATTGGCGCCTGGGAAACAGTCGTCTCGGCCCGTGCCTGCCCCTATGAGCACATGCGGGTCTGGGATGGCGCCGACGATCCCGACGGTGCGTCGACGCTGAAGTTCGATGCCGACGAATTCGCTGTCGCGCAGCTCGGCTTTATCGTCGAGAACCTGCTGGTCCAGGACGCGATACTGAAAGTGCTCGACAGGACGGACGTAAATCTCAGATTCGATACGCCGATCGTGGCTATTGATAACGCTGGCGACGGGTACCGGGTACAGCTCCAGGACGGTCGCGAAATTGACGCCGACTTGCTCATCGGTGCTGATGGCGCGCGATCGTTCGTGAGAGAGTCTGCCGGCATCGACGTGACCAGGCGGCCGTATGCTCAGACCGCATTCGTCACACACCTTCGTCCGCAGGAACCTCATGGCGCCACGGCGAGACAGCGATTTCTCGATGACGGCCCGTTAGGGATGCTGCCGCTCGCGGACGGGCGCATCTCTGTGGTCTGGTCGACAACCCACGAGACGGCCCGGCAGGCGATGAGCGCCAGCGACGACGAGCTTGGCAGGATGTTGACAGAGGCCTCGGACCATGTGCTCGGCGAGCTGGTGGTGGCGGGTCCGCGAGGAACCTTCTCATTGTGCGCGCAGCACGCCAGGAATTATGTATTGCCACGGCTTGCCCTGATCGGCGATGCGGCGCATGCTGTACATCCGCTGGCTGGGCAGGGCGCGAATCTGGGCCTGGCGGATGCCAGCACCTTGTCCACGGTTTTAGAAGAAGCAATTAATAAAGGTGAACACCCGGGGGACAGGCCCGTGCTCAGGCGTTACGAGCGAGCACGAAAGGGTGCCAACGCGACGATGCTGCACTTGATGACTGGGCTGAACCAGCTGTTTGCGGTGGGCTCGCCGACAATCGGCGAGCTGCGCCGTGCGGGTATGCGGCTGTTTAATGTGAGCGGGCCGTTGCGCGAGCGCGCGGTCAAAGTCGCGCTGGGTGCCGTGCGGCGCTAGCCGGCCCGGGCAGGTTGGAGGTCTTATGACGCAGCGATATGTGTTCGTGCTTGCCGTGCTGCTGACAGTCGTCGGGCTTGCCATGTTCGTCTACAAATGGCAGGTGCTGGGTTTTCCGTTGTCCCAAAACCAGGAAGCCCCCGTCTGGACGATCGAATCCGCGATCAGCTTCGATTCCGGTCCGGGGTCGATCAAGGTCAACCTGCATATACCGACCCTGACGCCCGGGTTCCGGACGCTCAACGAAAATTCCGTATCGCGCGGCTACGGATTCAGCCTCAACTATGGCAGCGGCGGGCGCGAAGCCCAGTGGGCCATTCGACGTGCCGACGGCCGCCAGACGATCTACTACCGCATTTCGGTGTTCGAGGATGCCGGCAGCGAGCAGGCCGATACGACCCCGCCATTCCCGCCACCGCCCGCGATCAATGAGCCCTTCAGGACGGCGGTCGACGTGATCGTTGCCGAGGTGCGCGAACACTCCGCCGATACCGCGTCATTCACGACCGAGCTACTGCGACGCCTTAATGATCCTTCGCCGGACCCCAACGTCGAGTTGCTGATGTCCGACGTCGACAACGACGTGGATTTCGTGAACGTCACCACGATGATGCTCGCCGAGGCCCGCATACCGGCGCGCATGGTCCGCGGTTTCGAACTCAGCGGCCGCCTGCGAAGTGCGGACCTGGAGCCGTGGCTGGAGATTCACGACGGCGACCGCTGGCGCTTTTTCAATCCAACGACCGGCGAAGAAAACCTGCCCGAGCGTTTCTTTATCTGGTGGCGTGGCAATGAGCAGCTCATAAACGTCGAGGGAGGCAGCAACGTCGAAGTCGATTTCGCGATCCAGGAAGCCCATCTCGATGCCGTGGCCATCGCGAAGTCGCAGGCGGCAAAGAGCGGCGCAACGATGTTCGACTTTTCGCTCTATAGCCTGCCGATCCAGACGCAGGCGGTGTACGCGGTACTGCTGATGATCCCGATCGGGGCCCTGGTCATGGTGGTGATGCGCAATATCGTCGGGATCGATGCGTTCGGCACATTCATGCCTGTGCTGATTGCGCTTGCCTTCCGCGAGACGAAACTCGTTTGGGGCATTATCCTTTTTTCCGTCCTGATAGCGCTGGGCCTCAGTATCCGCTTCTTCCTGGAGCGCCTGCGCCTGCTGCTCGTGCCGCGGCTTAGCGCCGTGCTGATCGTTGTGGTGATTCTGATGCTCCTTATCAGCCTCGTATCCCACAAGATGGGTATGGAAACAGGTTTGTCGGTCGCCCTGTTCCCGATGGTCATCATTGCGATGACCATCGAACGGATGTCGGTCGTGTGGGAGGAACGCGGCCCGGCGGACGCGATGCGAGCGGGCGGCGGCAGCCTGCTCGTTGCGACGATCGCCTATATCTTCATGGGCTTCAGCTGGCTGGAGCACCTGGTATTCACGTTCCCGGAACTCTTGCTGATGGTGCTTGCACTGGTTTTGCTCGCGGGGCGTTATACTGGTTATCGACTTCTCGAACTCGGCCGTTTCAAGGCCCTAGCCAATAACTGATGTTTGCAACAGCCAGAAAACTGCGCGAGGCCGGCGTACTGGGCCTCAACGAGCGCAATGCGGAATTCATTATGCGCCTGAACCCCAGGCGCCTGTATCCGCGTGTCGATGACAAGGCATTAACGAAACAGCTGGCGCTGGAAGCCGGCATGGCGGTGCCTGATCTTTACGGCATCATCGACAACCAGGGAGACGTTCGGCGCTTCGCCGAAATCGTCGCGGATTACGACAGCTTCGTCGTCAAGCCCGCCGAGGGCAGTGGCGGCGACGGCATTCTCGTCATTACCGGGCGCAGCAAGCGCAAGCGGGACACATTCAGGCGCTCGAGCGGGCTGTTGATTTCGGAAGCGGAAATCGCACATCACCTTTCGAATATCGTTAGCGGCCAGTACAGCCTCAGTGGCGGCAAGGACAAGGCGCTGATCGAATACTGCGTGCATTTCGATCCGATATTCGCCGAAGTCAGTTACCAGGGCGTGCCCGATATCCGGATCATCGTATACCGGGGATACCCTGCCATGGCCATGGTTAGGCTGCCCACGCGCGCTTCGGACGGCAAGGCGAATCTGCACCAGGGCGCTGTGGGGGCGGGCGTCGATATCGCGCTGGGTGAGACCCTGACCGGAGTGCTGGACAACGACATTGTCGAGGACCATCCGGATACCGGAGCACTGATCGCAGGACTCAAGATTCCACAGTGGGACTTCATCCTCGAATCGGCTGCGCGAGGTTACGAAGTTACCGGCCTCGGCTACCTCGGCGTCGACATGGTGATTGACCGCGACCGCGGTCCGCTGATGCTCGAGATGAACGCGCGGCCCGGCCTTAACATCCAGATTGCGAACGGCATGGGCCTTAGTAAACGCATTCGCCGCATCGACGAACTCTATGATGCCAGCGTAACCCCTGCCGAGCGTGCCGCGTTCGCTCGCCGGGAGTTTTCTACCGAACAGCAGTTGCAGATGCTTTGATTGGTCCCGAGCGTATCGTTCATGGCCGGTAAATCCCGCAACAAGGAATTTCTGACACTCGGGTGGCGAGAGTGGGTCGATCTTCCGGAGCTCGGCCTGGAAAGCATCAAGGCGAAGGTCGACACCGGGGCACGAACGTCGGCTCTTCATGCTTTCGAAGTGAGCCAGTTTGACGACGATGGTAGACGCCGCGTGGAATTCAGGATGCATCCCCGCCAGCGGGACAATGAGACCGTCGTCGTCTGCCAGGCGGACGTTATCGACGAGCGCGTCGTGCGGGATTCGGGCGGACACACGGAGAAACGCTGGGTCATCGAGACACCGGTGACCATCGGTGACCATACCTGGCCGATAGAGATAACCCTGACCGCGCGGGACGACATGTTGTTCCGCATGTTGTTAGGCCGCACTGCAATCCGGAACCGGGCCGTCGTCGATCCCGCACGTTCCTACCTGGTCGGCAAGAAACCTGGAGAGGGTTGAGGTTGTGGCAAAGAACTCCGCGATCAAGGTCGGCGACACGCTCGTAAAGCCGGGTGAACGGGCAACAGTGCGCCTCCCGGTAGCCGATCTCTATACGGGCACGTCGCTCGCGATGCCTGTGCACGTCGTGTGCGGGCGCCGCGAAGGACCGGTGCTGTTCGTGTCGGCGGCGATCCACGGCGACGAACTTAACGGCGTGGAGGTCATCCGCCGCCTGCTGAAGCGCAAGGCCCTGTCGTCGATTCGCGGCACGCTGCTCGCCGTGCCGATCGTCAACGTCCACGGCTTCCTGGATCAATCCCGCTACCTTCCGGATCGTCGCGACCTCAACCGGTCGTTTCCGGGCAGCCGCAAAGGCTCCGTTGCAGCGCGCATGGCGTATACATTCATGCACGAAATCGTCGACAAGGCGGATTTCGGCATCGACCTGCATACGGGCGCCATAAATCGCAGCAACCTGCCGCAAATCCGCGGCAACCTGGGCGACGAGGCGACCCTGCAGCTCGCGAAAGCCTTCGGTGCGCCGGTCATCGTGAACTCGAATGCGCGCGACGGCTCCTTGCGCCAGTGCGCGGCGGAAAAGGGCATGCCCATGCTGATTTACGAGGCCGGCGAGGCGCTGCGTTTCGATGAGCTGTCAATACGCGCGGGGCTGCGCGGTACGGTGAATGCGATGCGGCACATCGGCATGTTACCGTTGAGCAGGAGTGCCAGGCCGGTTTCGCCTGTCGTTGCCGATTCGACGAGCTGGGTAAGGGCGCCTTACAGCGGCATCGTGACTCCCAAGGTGACACTGGGTGGCCGGGTTACCGCGGGACAGGCACTCGCTGTGATCGGCGATCCTGTCGGTGATGAGGAAACGCGGGTCAAGGCACCATTCGACGGCATCGTCATTGGCCGAAGCAACCTGCCATTGGCACACGAGGGCGATGCGCTATTCAATATTGCTGCATTCAAGAGCGTGTCACGCGCCGAAGACAGGGTAGAGGAATTTGCGGCCGTGCACGGCAGCTGATCCTCCACAAGCAAAAACAGGAATCGGTAATGAAACTCGGAATTCTGTCAACGAACCGAAATCTCTATTCCACGCGTCGACTCGTCGAGGCGGGCGAGGAGCGTGGACACGATGTCCGGGTAATCAACCACAAGCGTTGCTACATGAACATCGTTAGCCACAACCCCCAGATCCACTACAACGGGGAGGCGATCAAAGGAATCGACGCGATCATCCCCAGGATCGGTGCATCGGTCTCATTCTATGGTACCGCCGTCGTGCGGCAATTCGAGATGATGGGGGTTTACTCGGTCAACGAGTCTGTCGCAATCACCCGGTCGCGTGACAAGCTCCGCGCTTCGCAACTCCTGTCCCGCAAGGGTATCGGTCTGCCGGTTACCGGGTTCGCGAATTCACCGGGGGACACCGACGACCTGCTCGAGCTCGTCGGCGGGGCACCCGTGGTTATCAAGCTGCTCGAGGGAACACAGGGTGTCGGCGTCGTCCTGGCGGAAACCAAGAAGGCGGCGGAGAGCGTCATCGAGGCATTTCGTGGCCTGAAGGCCAATTTCATGGTGCAGGAATTCATCAAGGAAGCCGGAGGTGCGGATCTGCGCTGTTTCGTGATCGGCGACAAGGTCGTTGCATCGATGATGCGTCAGGGCAGGGAGGGTGAATTCCGCTCCAACCTGCATCGTGGTGGCACGGCGAAACTCGTCAAGATCACACCGGAGGAGCGCTCGACAGCGGTTCGGTCCGCGAAAGCCATGGGGCTCAACGTTGCTGGCGTCGATCTGCTACGGTCGAATCATGGGCCGGTCGTCATGGAAGTCAATTCGAGCCCCGGACTCGAGGGCATCGAGACGGCGACCAATAAAAACGTGGCAGGCATGATCATCGAGTTCATCGAGAAACATGCCCGCCACGGCAAGACCCGGACCCGCGGGAGCGGATAAGCGTTCTTTGACTACTGGTTTACGCCGATACCGGCATAGGAATCGAATTCCCGTTCGTCGTAATCGTCGTAATCTTCATCGTAGCTGTCGTAATCGTCGTAGTCGTCGCTGTCGCCGAAATCGCCATACTCGTCATCTTCGTCGAACTGCCGTTTGTGCTTCGGCCCATGGGACTTGCGACTGGCGAAACGCGACTCCTCGAGCCGTTGTTCGCGCAATAGGCGAGCGACAGAAGGGCTATCGTCGAAGTCGAACTCGTCGAAGTCTTCGAATAACGGACGCATGGGAATATCCTCCTAAAAAAGGGTCGTGCGAGAAAATTCCGGCAATTCGACGAGCGGCGGTTTCGCCGCGGTCAGGAACGTGGCCGGAGGGTTGGTAATTGCGCGATACGCGCGGTACAAAATGTGCCAGCAAACGTCGAACTCGTCGTCGTCCCGCGGCAGGAACAGCTGGATGCTGCGGCTCTCGAGCCTTCCCCAGCCCCGCGACAGGACCTGGTGACGGGCTGCGTCGTTCAGTCCTTCTACGCTGATGCCGTCGCAGCGGATCTTGCAGAAAAGGACCGCGGACTGATGCCTGCGCGATGTGCGCGACGAGTGTGCGAGGTACACGCCAACGATACTGGGCGAAGTCTCCAGGGCGTCCTCGAACGTGTAAACGCCGGGAAGCTTTGAAATCTGGTCGGCAAGTCGGGCCCGTGCGGCACAGTCGTTATCGGGACCGAGCTTGCTGCGGATTCGGGTCGGCAGCGCGAAGCGTTCCGACTCTGAATTGAATAGTGTCATGGCAGTCGACTAACCGACCGGGTTATTTCAATAAAATTATGTGTGATTTTAGTTCGATGTCAAGTATCTTGATATCAAAATTAATAATCGGAAGGTAGCATGAAAAAAGACCCGATTGACGAGATCCTGGATCAGTGGACCGAAGAGCGACCGGACCTCGACACCGCAAGCCTCGGCGTGGTTATTCGCGTGATGACCCTGTACCGCTCCTTCCAGAGGCAGGCAACGAGGGCACTGGAGCCGCTGGATCTCGAGCTATGGGAATACGATGTACTATCGGCCCTGCGCCGTCAGGGGAAGCCGTTCGCGCTACCGGCGACCGGCCTGGCTCGGGAGACGAATCTGAGCAGCGGCGCCATGACCAATCGCATCGACCGGCTGGAAACGCGCGGCCTGGTTCGGCGCAGGCCGGACCGTCGTGACCGCCGCGGCGTTATTGTCTCCCTGTCGGCGAAGGGCAGGAAGCTGATCGACACGGCTATCCAGCATCGCCTGGACTCAGCGAAAGAGAGCCTGCAGTCCCTCAGCGCTGCGCAGCAGCGCGAGCTCGCGCTGCTGCTGCGCATTGCGGTGCTGGCGACGCCGGACGCGGACTAGTTCGCGGACCCCTCTGCAAGCTGCTGGGCGAGCCAATCGTCCATCCGTCGCTGCAATATGTCGAGCGGCAAGGCGCCGCCGCCCAGCAGCACGTCGTGGAATTCCCGAACGTCGAAGTCGTCGCCCAGCGTCGCTTCCGCCTGCGCTCGCAACGACAGTATCTTGAGCTGTCCGATCTTGTACGCCAACGCCTGGCCGGGCATCACGATATAGCGGTCGATCTCGTTGACGATATCGTGCTCGGTCTTGGCCGCATTGTCTTTAAAAAAGTCGATTGCCTGCTGCCGTGTCCAGCCCTTGTAGTGGATGCCGGTGTCCACGACGAGACGCACGGCTCGCCACATGTCGTAGGTCAGGGCGCCAAACCGGGAGTACGCGTCCTTATAAAGACCGAGGTCGTAGCCGAGGCTCTCGCTGTACAGTCCCCAGCCCTCGACGAACGCCGTGAAACCCGTGTAACGGCGGAAGTTGGGCATATCACCGATTTCCTGCTGGATGGCCAGCTGCAGATGATGGCCAGGCATTGCCTCGTGGACTGACAGGACTTCGATCTCGTACTTGGGCCTGACCTCGGGCCTGTACAGGTTGACCCAGTAGATACCGGCACGGCTGCCGTCCGCGGCTGGCCGCGAGTAATAGGCCGTGGTCGTATCGGGTGCGATGGCGTCGGGGATCGGTTTCACGCCGTAGGGCATGCGCGGCAGGGTACCGAACAGCTTCACCAGTTCCGGATCGATGCGCTTGCTGGTCGCGAGGTAGGCTTCGTACAGGTCATCGGGGTTGTCGTAATAGAACTGCGGGTCTGTGCGCAGGAAGGTCAGGAAGTCCTGGAAATCACCTTCGAAGCCCAGTTCGTCGATAATCTGCTGCATCTCCCCGCGGATGCGCTTGACCTCTTCGAGCCCCGTACGGTGAATCTCGTCCGGTGTCATGACGGTGGTCGTGTAGCGGCGTGCGAGGAACTCATACCAGGCGCTGCCGTTCGGGAGGCTGGACAGGCCGACGGTCTCCCGCGTCGCGGGCAGGTAGGTCTTTTCGAAATACCGCGCAAGCTTGCGGTACGCAGGAACGACCGTATCTTCGATCGTCTTTATCGCCGTCTCGCGCAGGCGCTCCTGGTCTTTTTCGGTAATCGAGCCGGGCAGCGTCTCGAAGGTCCGGTAGAAAGGGCTTTCCTCGCCGTTCTCGACCAGCTGCACGGCGATCTGGTCGGGGATTCGCTCCATGAGGACCCGAGGCAGAACGAAGCCGCGTTCGATGCCGCGATTTGCCACCTCGATGGTCTGGTCGACGACGGTGTCAATCTTGTCCATGCGCGCAAGCCAGTCCTCGAAGTCGCCCACGGTCTCGAA
This sequence comes from Woeseiaceae bacterium, assembly GCA_041562415.1. Taxonomy (GTDB): domain Bacteria; phylum Pseudomonadota; class Gammaproteobacteria; order Steroidobacterales; family Woeseiaceae; genus UBA1847. Next base: position 11,114 of record JBFEXY010000009.1, on the reverse strand, counting down.
ACGAAGCTGGTTTGCCTGATTGTCAAGATTCTGCACGCCGCCGCGCTGGCTGAAGGGCATCAGGAAGCCCTTGAACTGGTGCTCGTCTACCCGCCGCTGCATGTCGCGTCGGAAGAGTTCGTAATTTAGCTTGTCCGCTTCCGGTAGCGCCGCCCTGTCGATGGCATAGACCCGGCGCAGGAAGTCCCGCCGCTGCAGGTGCCGCTGTTCGATGGCAGTGAGGCTACCGTCACGCCACTCGGTGTTGTAGCGGCGGTCACCGGCCCGGGAAGCGACCATCGGATTCTCGGCCAGGTGCCATTCCCAGGCTTCGTCGAGCAGCGCGTTAAAGTCCTCGCCGGCATCGGCTAGCGCGGCTTGCGAGACGAGCAGGCCCGTGGCGAGGGTCAAAAGGAACCGTGTTCTCATGTCGGACTCCGACGTAAACGGACGCTTATAGTACCGGCGCCAGCGGTGCTGGCAACCGGCAGCGCCATTGGCTATGATCACAGGCACTAATCGATAGCGTTCACAAGAGAGACCCCGCCGAGAACGGGGCGCCGAAGGCGCAACACGCCCGGAAACGCTCAGGCAGAAGGACTGTGACCGCTGATTAGCTCTGGAGAGCGGCTAAACAAGCCCACCGAAGGGGTAAGTGACTGAAAAGTCATCGATCTCTCAGGTTTTCGAGGACAGAGGGGCGACAGGCCGCGGGGTCTGTCGCCCCGCTTTGTTTCACTCTGGAGCCGAAATGACAAAGAAAACGCCTCTCTTTGACCAGCACCTCGCTGCCGGCGCGCGCATCGTCGATTTCGGCGGCTGGGACATGCCGCTGCACTACGGCTCGCAAAAGGAAGAGCATCACGCCGTGAGGCAGCACGCCGGTGTCTTCGACGTGTCGCACATGACCATCGTGGACCTGTCCGGCGACAGGACAAGCGATTTCCTGCGCTACCTGCTGGCTAACGATGTCGCCAAGCTGTCGGTGAGCGGCAAGGCACTCTATACCTGCATGCTGAACGAGGAGGGCGGCGTCATAGACGATCTCATCGTCTACTACATCGACGACACGCACTTCCGGCTCGTGGTCAACGCCGCCACGCGCGAAAAAGACCTCGCCTGGCTGCGCAAGCAGGCTGAACAGTTTGACGTCAAGGTCAGCGAGCGGGCGGAATTGGCGATGCTGGCCGTCCAGGGGCCGAAAGCAAGGGAAATCGCGGCCCCCTGCATCGACGTGGAGTCTCGTGACGCGGCGCTCGGTCTCAAGCCGTTCCACGGCATGGACGCGGGCGACTGGTTTGTCGCACGCACCGGGTACACGGGTGAGGACGGTTGGGAACTCGTCGTGCCCGCGGCAGAAGCGCCTAATCTGTGGGATCGGCTGCTTGCGGCCGGCGTCAGGCCTTGCGGGCTGGGTGCGCGTGACACGTTGCGCCTCGAAGCCGCGATGAATCTTTACGGCAATGACATGGACGAGACCGTTTCGCCCCTCGAGTCGGGCCTTGGCTGGACCGTTGCCTGGGAGCCGGCAGATCGCGACTTCATCGGGCGGGCGGCCCTCGAGAAACAGCGAGCCGAGGGTAATATGCGCCGCTTCGTCGGCTTGCTCCTGGAGGACAAAGGCGTGCTGCGCAATCACCAGCGCGTCGTCGTCGACGGCGTCGGCGCTGGCGAGATCACCTCCGGTGGATTCTCGCCCACCATCGGCCGCTCGATTGCGCTGGCGCGGCTGCCGGCCGGTGACTACGACAGGGCGCAGGTTGATATTCGTGGAAAACTGCTGAACGTCCGTATCGTGAAGACGCCGTTCGTTCGCAACGGCGAGATTCGCGTCGACATTTGAGTTCGATGCACCTGAAGACAGAGACGAATAACAGGGGAGAGTGAGTGATGAGCGAATTGCCAGGAGATCTGCAGTACACCAGTGATCATGAATGGCTGCGGCGTGAAGACGACGGCAACGTGACGGTGGGAATCACTGACCACGCACAGTCTGCGTTGGGCGACCTCGTTTACGTCGAGTTGCCGGAGGTCAACCAGGAGGTCGAGGCCGGCGGCGACATGGCTGTCGTCGAATCTGTAAAGGCCGCGTCCGACGTCTATGCACCTATCGGTGGCACGGTGGTGGCCGTTAATGAAGCCTTGACCGACGATCCCGAGGCCATCAACAACGATCCCTACGGCGATGGCTGGATCGTCAGACTGGAACCTGGTGGCGACGAAGGCGAGCTGCTGACACCGGATGCCTATCAGGCGCTGCTAGACGATATAGATAGCTAAAAAGGTAACGTCATGCCTTTCATACCTCACACCGACGACGACACGCGGGAAATGCTCGAAGCCATCGGCGCCGAGAGCATCGACGAGTTGTTCGACGAGATTCCCGCGGCGCTGATAATTGATTCACTCGATGGCGTTCCCGAAGCCATGAGCGAGATGGAGATCACCCGCCTGATGCGCGAGCGTGCGGCCATGGATGGAGCGCCGCTCTGCTTCATCGGCGCCGGCGCCTATGAGCATCACATCCCGCAGGCCGTGTGGGATATCGCAACCCGCGGCGAATACTACAGCGCTTACACGCCGTACCAGGCCGAGGCCAGCCAGGGGACGCTGCAGACGATCTACGAGTACCAGTCGATGATCACCGAACTGACCGGGCTCGATGTGAGCAACGCATCGTTGTACGACGGCGCCTCGGGACTGGCCGAGGCGGCCCTGATGGCGGTACGCAGCAACCGCAAGGCCAAATCACGGCAGGTGCTTCTTGCGCCGGGCGTCAGCCCGACGTACGCCAAGGTTGCGACGGCAATCGCAGGGAGCCAGGGCCTCACGTTCGACTGCCTGCCGATGGACACGTCGACCGGCAATCTCGATTTCGATGCTCTCGACGCCAGCGTCGAACCGGTCGCGGTCGTCGTTCAGCAGCCAACCTTCCTCGGCACGCTGGAGGACGTCGATCGAATCACGGACTGGGCGCATGCGCGCGGCGCGTACGTCATTGCGATTGCCAACCCTACATCGCTCGCAGTCCTGAAGGCGCCGGGACACTGGGGTGAGAAAGGCGCCGACATCGCATGCGGCGACGGGCAGCCGCTCGGCGTGCCGCTGTCTTCCGGTGGCCCCTACTTCGGCTACATGACCTGCAAGCAGCAGCATGTCCGGCAGATGCCGGGCCGCATCATCGGTCGCACCACCGACCTCGAGGGCAAGCCCGGGTTCACGCTGACATTGCAGGCACGGGAGCAGCACATACGCCGCTCCAAGGCGACGTCGAATATCTGCACGAACCAGGGCTTGATGGTCACGGCCGCGACGATTTACATGTCGCTGCTGGGCTGCGACGGGCTTGCGGCTGTCGCCAGGCAGTCTGCAGGCAATACTGCGCGCCTGGTTACATGCCTTACGGCGATCGATGGGATCGAGCGCTTGTTCAGCGGCCCCGCCTTCCATGAAGTAGCGCTCAAACTCGATCGCCCGGTCGCTCCGGTACTCGAAGCCCTCGCGGCGAAAGATATCCTGGGCGGATACGACCTGAGCGCAGAATTCCCGGATCTCGGCAACGCGCTGCTGGTCTGCGCGACGGAAACGAAAACCGAAGCCGACATCGATATCTACGCGGAAGCGATGCGTGAGATCTTTGCATCGTCGCTCGCGCAGTCGGCCTGATCGGACCGGAGCTGTCCTTGGCGAAAATTACTTACGAGAACTCGACCTATCATACGCGCGGTGAACTGCCCACCGTGGGCAGTCATGTGCCCGAGATCAGGCTCGTCGACACGCGGCTCAAGAACACGACGCTCGCCGACTGGCTTGGCAAGCGCAAGATCATGAATATATTTGTCAGCATCGATACTCCCGTATGCGCCAAGTCGGTTATCGAGTTCGATCGCCTCGTCGCTGAACACGAGGACGTCGCGGCGCTGATGATTTCCTACGACCTGCCGTTTGCCCACGCGAGGTTCCAGAAGGAGCACGGCCTGCAACACGTTGCCGGTCTCTCGGCGATCCGGCATGCAGGATTTGGCGAGAATTACGGCGTCGAGATCGTCGATGGCCCCCTGGCGGGCATGTTCTGCCGGGCAATCGTTGTCATCGACGAGAACAACACGGTCGTTCATACGCAGCAACTCAACGACATTGCTACCGAACCCGATTACGAAGCCGCGTTTCGCGCGCTCGGCATCAAAGTGTCCGAAGACTGAGGAAGACGAGACACATGGACAACTACCTGGACAAACTGATTTTCGAGAAGTCCCGTGAAGGACGGCGTGCATTTGCACAGGCCCCCGATACGGCCGCAGAACTGGATATCCCGGAGACCTTTCTACGGTCGGACCGGCCGCGGCTTCCGGAAGTGTCGGAACTGCAGGTCGTGCGACATTTCACGCGTCTTTCGCAGAAGAATTTCTCCATCGACACGCAGTTCTACCCGCTTGGCTCCTGCACGATGAAATACAACCCGCGTGTCTGCAATTCCCTGGCATTGTTACCCGGGTTCTCCGGGCGCCACCCGCTGGGACCGGCGAGCCACGGCCAGGGGTTTCTGACCTGCATGTACGAATTACAGGAGATGCTGAAGGAAGTCACCGGCATGCAGGGTGTCTCCCTGACGCCAATGGCCGGCGCCCAGGGAGAGCTCACCGGCGTTGCGATGATAATGGCGTATCACAAGGCGCGCGGTGACCTGGAGCGCAATGAAATCATCGTGCCGGACGCGGCGCACGGCACCAACCCGGCCACGGCGACCATGTTGGGCTGTGTTGCCAAGGAAATTCCGACGGGCCCTGACGGCGATATCGATATCGAAGCGCTAAAGGCGGAGGTCAGCGAAAAGACGGCGGGCATCATGCTGACCAATCCGTCGACGCTTGGCGTGTTCGAGCGCGACATCGTCAAGGTCGATGATATCGTCCGTGATGCCGGCGGCCTGCTGTATTACGACGGTGCGAACCTCAACGCCATTCTCGGCAAAGTCCGGCCCGGCGACATGGGTTTCGACGTTATCCACATGAACCTGCACAAGACATTCTCGACGCCACATGGCGGTGGCGGCCCGGGTTCCGGCGCCGTCGGCGTTGGCGAGAGGCTGTTGCCGTTCATACCGGTGCCTGTCGTTGGCAAGAAAGAGGTCGCAGGGGAAACCGTTTACGACTGGCTGACCGAGAAGGACCTTCCAGAGTCGATCGGCCGGCTCTCCGGGTTCATGGGCAATGCCGGCGTGCTGCTGCGCGCTTACGTGTACATGCGCCTCGTCGGCCGCGACGGCATGCAGCGCATCGCCGAATACGCGACCCTGAACGCGAACTACCTGCAGGCCCGGCTCCGCGACGCAGGATTCGAACTGGCTTTCCCGGACCGGCGTGCGAGCCACGAGTTCATCGTTACACTCAGGCATGAAGCCAAGGAGTTCCAGCTAACCGCGATGGACATCGCGAAGGCGCTGCTCGACTATAATTTCCATGCTCCGACGACGTATTTCCCGTTGCTGGTTCCGGAGTGCCTGCTGATCGAGCCCACCGAAACGGAGAGCAAGGAGACACTCGACAATTTCGTGAGCGCGATGGTGGACATTGCGAAGCGGGCCCGGGAGGACGGTGAGTCGTTCAAGGAAGCGCCATTCAATACGCCGGTGCGGCGTCTCGACGACGTCAAGGCCGCAAGGCAGCTGGACGTGCGCTATAACCCGGACGCCGGCAGCGCAACCTGACAAGTCGGCACACGGCCGGCCGGCCGACGGCGAATTCCTCTCCGTCATGGCTCGCTGCGCGGCAGCGTAGCTGCGTTTTTCTTCCATCGGGGAACACGCCGATTGCCCGACCGGGTAATCAGCTACGGTTCGCAATACGCCAGATTGTGGAACCGGTCGCCCCCCGCCGGGTCTTTTATACTCTACAATTCGAGCTCGAATCAGGAGCCCTATGAACAAACTCAGGACAATCGCGGCGCTGCTCGCTGTCGCTCTCCCGCTGCCCGCGATTGCGGCCGACGATACCGCCTGGTCGAACACGCTCGAGCGGATCTCCTCCGGTGTGGTGTCGATACGTGTCGACAGCACCCGGGCGTTCGACACCGAGTGGAATTCCTCCTCGCAGGCGACCGGATTCGTCGTGGATGCCGAGCTTGGTCTCATCCTCACGAACCGCCATGTCGTGACGCCCGGCCCGGTCGTCGCGGAGGCCGTCTTCCGCAATAACGAGGAAGTCCGGTTGACCCCGGTTTACCGTGATCCCGTGCACGACTTCGGGTTTTTCCGTTACGACCCTGAGGACCTGCGCTATATCGAGCCGGCCGAGCTGCCGTTGCGGTCCGACGGTGCCGGCATAGGGCGCGAAATCCGTGTAATCGGCAACGACGCTGGCGAACAGCTGTCGATCCTCGCCGGCACGATCGCGCGTCTGGACCGAAAGGCACCGGACTATGGCCGCGGCAAATACAACGACTTCAACACCTTCTACCTGCAAGCCGCCTCGGGTACCTCGGGTGGCTCGTCAGGCTCGCCGGTGGTCAACATCGACGGCGAGGTCGTGGCGCTGAACGCCGGCGCGAACAACTCGGCGGCCAGCAGCTTCTTCCTGCCGCTCGACCGCATAGAGCGTGCGCTTTCGCTGATCCAGCAAGGAAAGCCGGTTACGCGTGGCACCCTGCAGACGATGTTCCAGGCCAAGGCATATGATGAGGTCGCACGCCTGGGGCTGACAGACGAATCCGAGCGGCTCGTACGCTCTACGTTCCCCGACCAGACCGGGATGCTGGTGGTCGAACAGGTAATTCCCGATTCGCCCGCGGACGGCAAGCTCGAACCCGGCGACATCCTGCTGCGCATCGACGGTGAGCTGATCACCGAGTTCGTGCCGCTCGCGGCAATGCTCGATGACAACGTCGGCGACGAGATCGAGGTAGAACTGGAGCGGGGTGGCACGGCGGTTCGCCACACGTTAGCCGTGACAGACCTGCATTCGATAACGCCGGCGGAGTTCATCGAGTTCGGTGACGCGATCGTCAATAGCCTGTCCTACCAGCAGTCGCGCCACTACAACCTGCCGGTCAGGAGCGTCTACGTTGCGAATCCGGGCTACCTCTTGTCGAAAGCCGCAGTGCCGCGCGGCGCCGTGATAACGCAGCTTGGCAGCGACGACATTGCCGATCTGGATGATTTCGAGAAGGCGCTGGACAAGCTCGCCACAGGTGACAGCGCGCCGCTCCGGTACGTGACGATTGACAATCCCCGTAACACGGTAGTTCGCACCTTCGATATGGACCGGGTCTGGTTCCCGGTGCGGCGGTGCAAGCGCGATGATGCCACCGGCGTCTGGCCGTGCCAGGATCTGTCAGAGGGGCCGGCCCCGAAGTCACCCGTGGCCGGCAGCACACGCTTCAATCGATACGATGACCCTCGCGCTCGAGCGATTGCGCCGTCGCTGGTTGTGGTGACCTTCGATCTGCCCTACACGGTGTCGGGCGTATCGGATCGTCATTACTACGGCACCGGTCTCGTGGTCGACACGGAGCGTGGTTACGTGATCGTGGACCGCAACACCGTGCCGGTAGCAATCGGCGACGTGTCGGTTACGTTCGCGGGTTCGCTCGAGGTTGATGCCGAGGTCGTGCAGGTGCATCCGCTGCATAATCTCGCCATCGTCGCCTACGATCCGGCGACCATCGGCGATACGCCCGTCAAGGCCGCCTCGTTCAATACGAAACCGTTGCGCCCCGGCGATCCGGTATGGGTGGTCGGCATGAAGGCGGATCACCAGCTTGTTCACCAGGAAAGTACCGTGGCCTCGGTCGATCCGCTTGTACTTCCACTGTCTCGCACGCTGCAGTTCAGAGACACGAATATCGAAGGTATCGACCTCGTCAATGCACCCAGAGAACTGGACGGCGTGTTGGTCGACAAGCGCGGACGCGTTGCGGCGACGTGGTCGACATTCCCGGTCCCGTCCGGCAGCGATGCCGCCCAGTTCAATCGCGGCATCGGCGCGGATCTCGTTGCCGAGTTCGTCGACATCGTGCGCGACGGCCGGCCTTTCTATTCGCTCGAGGCGGAAGTCGTCTACGCGCCGTTGTTCGCGGCCCGCAACATGGGCGTCGACGAGAAATGGCTGCAACGGCTTGAAGAGAATAATCCGCTTCACCGCCGCGCTTTGTCGGTTACGCGGCTCGTTGTGGGCACCCCCGCCGAGAAGAAACTGCAGAATGGCGACATGATTCTTGCCGTAGACGGCGAGGTCGTCACGTCGTACAGGGCACTCGAGAAGGCGGTTCAGAAACCGTTAGTCACCGTAACCGTATGGCGTAACGGCGAGGCCGTAGATGTCGACGTGGAGACCGCTGCGCTGGACGGGCGCGGTATAGACCACGCGGTCTCGTGGGCGGGTGCGCTCCTGCAGGATCCGCACAGGCCCATGGCGGCGCAGCGCGGCATCGAACCCTACGGCGTGTACGTGGCGTTCTTCAGCTATGGGTCGCCCGCGACGCGTTACGGCCTGTGGGCCGGCCGTCGGGTCGTCGAAATCGACGAAACTCCGACGCCGGATCTGGATGCCTTTGTTAGCGTTATCGCCGACAAGAAGGACCACGAGTCGATTCGGGTGAAGACGGTCACCTGGAACGGTGCCGTGGAAGTGATTACGCTTAAGCTGGACAACCAGTACTGGCCTGCCTATGAAATACGGCGTACTGAAGATGGCTGGGTGCGTTCCGATATCGGGTAAATCGGGCCGGCGCCTGAAATTGCTCGCGCTGCTCGGCTGCGTGGTCTGCAGTGCGGCCTCTGCACAGGCGCTCTACAAGTATCGTGGCGATGACGGTGAATGGATTTACTCGGATCGCCCGCCGGACGATGGCCAAAGCATTGCCGAGGTTCGCAGTCTGACGCCGACGTCGCCGAAGTCCGGCGTCAGCATCGCGTATGAAACCAACGGCAACGGGATTCAGCTGGTCGCGACAAACGAGTATTTTGCGCCCGTTGAGCTGGCCCTGAGGTTCGAAACGATTCGCGGCTTCGAGTTTCCGCACCCTGACGATCCGCTACGCTGGTTGCTGCCACCCAGAAGTGCGATGCCACTGGTAAGTCTCGGGCGGCTGGATGGGGCAGTTCAGCCCACGGTGGAGTATCGCTACGAGCACCTGATCGGTGACCCGCAGGCACAGCATCGCCCGACTGAGCCGTACCGGGTGCCGTTCGCAATTGCGAGCGACCACACGGTCACCCAGGCGTACCCGGACATAATCACCCACAATACGCTGGATTCGCAGTACGCCGTCGATATCGCCATGCCGGTTGGGACGGACGTTTTCGCGGCGCGTGGCGGCGTTGTTTTCGACGTTACGGCCGGGAATTTCAAGGGCGGTGCCGATGCTGCGAACATGTCGCTTGCGAACGTCGTTCGTATTCTCCACGACGACGGCACCTATGCGATCTACGCGCATCTCAACTGGAATTCGATCCGCGTGCGCGTTGGCGATGTGGTCGAGCGCGGCGAGTACATTGCCGATTCCGGCAACACCGGGTATTCGAGCGGGCCGCATTTGCACTTCGCCGTGGTCAGGAACGTCGGCATGACGATGCATTCGGTGCCTGTGAACTTTGTGGGAGCCGATTCGGCCCCGATCGCGCCTGCGACCGGCAAGGTTCTTACGGCGTACTGACGCCTTCAGTCCGGGAAGAACGCCGCGACGGTCAGAAGAACGAGTACCACGGCGCCGATGATCATCTTCGAGGTGGTCCCCCAGAAACGGCCGATGGCTGCGCCGCGCCCGGCTTCCATACTCTGCTCCATCGGGCGGCCCGCGAGACGGTCGCCGAGAAGCGAGCCCGCGAACGCGCCGGCACAGGCACCGATCAACGTGCCCAGAACCGGCACCGGTAGTGCAGTGCCGAGGATGGCGCCGACGACACCGCCCACGATCGCCAGGGCGGCGCCACGCCTGGAGCCGCCGGCCTGTCGCGCACCGGCCGCGCCCATCAGGAACTCGAGAATTTCCGCGAGCAGGGCAAGTCCGGCGCTTACATACAGCGTCGCCTGGCTGAACATGGATACCTCCGGCTGCAGCCACTCGACGATCACCGCAGCCAGCACCATGAGCCAGATGCCGGGCATGCCGAACAGGATGCTGGACCAGAATGCGAGGTTCAGCAGCGTAAGGAGCGTTGCGTACAGGTAAATCATCGAGCGGTTTCACCAAAGTCATACGATCGAGATGCGGACTGCTCGCGATAGCCTACAATCTGAGCCTGGAGTTTGGAATCCGACGGCCGTCGAATCTGACGGCGAGAGGGGAAATGATGGCAAGTGGAGAATGCAACTGCGGTGCGGTCGCTTTCGAGATTACCTGCAACCTTTCGGGCGTCATCGTTTGCCACTGCTCTATCTGTCGGCGAGCGACCGGCAGCAATGGAATTGCCGTCGTTGTTGTCGACAAAGATTCATTTCGCTGGATACGTGGCGAAGACCATGTTGCCACCTGGAAAAAGCCCGACGCAGACTGGCAGATGTGGTTCTGTCGAACCTGTGGTTCCCCGCTGCCGGGCAAGAATGACGAGACGCGGATGTTTGTCCCGGCCGGGCTACTTTGGGATAGCGGTGAGTCTCTCGAGGTAACTCACCACATCTGGGTCGATTCAAGAGCCGGGTGGGACAAGATCGGAGACTCGGGCAAGCAGCACCGCAAGGCGTTCGAGGGGTAGTCCGCCTCGCGGCCTGATCGACCGTCTACTGCCGACGAATTATCCGGCTTTCGCGCTCTACAGGTAGGGCGTTTCGTCGAGGTCGTACTCGACTTCTTCTTTGGCGCTTGCCGGCAGCTTGGCCATGGCCGCTTTCAGCATCTCGACGTGCTCGGTCTCTTCGTCTCGAAGCTCGGTGAACAGCTCTCGGACGTCGGGATCGGTGATGCCGGACAGGGCCACGTCATAAAAGTCGTAGGCCTTCTGCTCCGCGCCGAGCCCGATCTTGAACGCGTCGAGGAGAGACATGCCGCGGTGTGGCGCCCCCATGTCCGGGGCCTCGACGTCGTACAGGTCGTCAAGTGTCAGCTTTGCCGGGGCATCGCCGAAAAGCTCTTTACGCCGGGCCTCGAGCTCCTGACCGTGTTTGGCCTCGTTCTCGACCATCGAGGCGAAAAATGATCCG
>JBFEXY010000008.1:0-22147 GCA_041562415.1 Woeseiaceae bacterium | reverse complement strand
TAGACTACTGGGAGTCAGGGTTTCCGTCGTACATGTACGTTTATTCTGGCAACAATAGCTCGACCGGGCGTTGCATCGACGCGTACGTCGTAGATGAGCCCACCTCGACGGTGATCAAGTATTACTGCCGCTAGGTGTTGGCGATTTGAACACGTGGGGCCAGGGCTGCTGAGCGGCTCGCAAGAGTGTTTGAAAGGACTTGATCGGGCACCGGAAACCTCAGGTATTCATCAGCGGTGAGGAACCTTTGCGTTGCCCCGACGCGGGATAGCGTGATGGGGGGATATTGGCACCTTCCGGCCGAAAGCGGACATTCGATTTCGATGGTTTCGTGCAGATCGAATGACCGCTTTGGAGAAAAGCTGACGATCAAGCTCTTTTGGAGAGAGCCAGGTCTGGCTTCGCCCGATTTGCCTTGTGGGACCCTTTGGGTTTCCTTACAGATCCCCGATTTTCTGAACAGCACCGCTCCTCGCACGATGACGTTCTCAGTTGCCATGACCAAACTTGTCCTTCCAGGAGTTTGCTGAAGCATTCCTGTCGCCCAATCCCGAGCTGGTAGGGCTATTTTCGAATGGATCCTGCTCGATCTTCAGATCAGCGGCATTCAGGCCACCATGGTTTCCCTGGACGCCTCGCGGTACGAAACCATACGCTGCAGACCTTCATCCCAAAGGCAACACCGGAAGCATGCACGAATATCATGCAGCGAGAGCGTTGTCGTCACCGGAGACTGCAGTTCGGGAACTGCGCTCATCGCCTCCGGGAGCCTATAAAATGGGATTCGCACGTTCAAGTGATGGATGTGGTGATAGCCAATGTTTCCGGTAAACCATCGCATCAGCTTATTGAGCTTCATGTAGCTGGAAGACTCCATCGCAGCGCGATAGTAGGTCCAGCTCTCCGCTGGCAATATTTGCATGCCTTCGAAGCTGTGTTGCGCGAAGAACAGATAGCTGCCAATCATCGAGGCAATCGTCATTGGCAAGAGAATGACAAAGAAGGCCATATCGAATCCGCCAACGATCCAAAGAAATGCAATCAGGGCGCCGTGGCCGAGTAGCACGAGCATCGAGTCCCAATGGCGGACGGGATTTTTCAGAAATGGCAGTAATGTGACGCTGATAAGGAAAACCGTGACATACCCGGTCAATACTGTCAGCGGATGTCGCTCGATCCTGTAGCCTGCATGCGTTGCCCGTGACGCCCTACGCCACATTTCTGTGGTCATTATCGGAAAAGCACCGACGCTCGGGCCCGCAATCTTCCCGACATGGCCGTGATGATAGTTGTGACTCTTTTTCCAGGACCGCGGCGGCGCGAGCGCGAAGGCCGAATAAATTCGAAACATGATCCACGCGAGACGGGAACGCGACAGAATCGCGTTGTGCATATGGTCGTGGTACATGATGAAAGCACGCACCATCAGCAGTGCTGAAAGGATGGAGAAAGACAACCGCAATGGCCAGATCGGTGCAAGTGCTGCACCGGCAAGCGCCGCGATCAGCATTACGAAGGTGGAGCTGACAAGCCACCAGCTTTTCTTTACCGATTCAACAGCGAACGGCACGGTTGCCTTGAACAGATCCCTGCCTGTCCGTTGGCCGGATTCCACGTCCTGCAAATCCTCGCCTTGTTGGGTTACGTCGTCGAGCACAACCGACTCCTGTTTCTTAATATATGGCCAAGTCTGCAAAAGTCCATGGGACTGTACTTGACCTGCGCCGCCACGTGGCTTTGGAGGATTCTCCCAACAGGACTGGGGCTTCCGCGTTCTCGCCAAACACAATAAAGCCCCTTTTGAGGGGCTTTATTGTGTTGGCCGAGAGGGGGTTATGGTCGCCTCGCGACCCGGCATGTCGCTGCGCGGCTGGGTCGGTCGAACAGGGTTCTCATCCTCAATCGCACTCGGCCAGACCGAACAATGACCCCACAAGGGGGCCCTCGTTCGCTCTGGCCCTGGGGCGAGTCCTGGGCGGAGGATGCTCTCTGCTCAGCGTCCAAATCCCGGATACCCTTTCAGGATCATTATTTTAGCTCGATCAGTACCAGTTCCCACGCTGAGTCGGAGATATTTTTCGGCAGATGCTGACCGCCCGGAATGAACAACGCATCACCCGCATTGGCTGAAATCTCGTTGGTTGATCCATCAGCCATAGTCATCTGGACGAGATGGTCGGTCACGAACACCGCGACACTGTCAGGGTGGTAGTGCATGACAGACTCTTCTCCAGGGCCGTAGGCAATCCTTACGATGCGAACGGTCTCATTCTCGAATTCTGTTGTGTAGTGGTCTGCATCCACGTCAGTCGCATTCGGGCCGTCCGGCTCTCCCGTGGCCGAGTCGCGCGGCTTGAGTTCGATCTCCACCACTTCCCAAGCCGAGTCCGAGGTGTTCTTCGGCAGATGCTCACCAGCCGGATTGAATACGGCTTTACCGGCAGAATCCGCAAACTGCGCGGTCGACCCGTCGGGCATCGTCATCTGTCCCTCAATATCAGTGACGAACACCGCGACACTTTCCGGATGATAATGCATGACCGATTCCTCCCCAGCGCCATATTTGATCCTGACGATGCGAACCGCCTCGTTCTCAAATTCCGTCGTGTAATGATCGGGGTCGAGGACGGTCGGGTCGCTGCCACCATCCTCTCCGGCTGCAGAGACCAGGGTTGAATCTGCAGTGACTGGCGGTGCAGTAGCCTTCCGTTCCTCCGGTACTGCTTCGGGCTCCGTTTTTGAACAGGACGCGACGAACAAAACCGAAATAACCGCAATACATTGGGCAGACTTCTTGATCATGAAACGCCTCCTTCTTTTTGGTCGAGGCACCAGTTTAGCGCAAACCCCCATACCACCGCGGAATTCCCGTTGCGATCTGCACCTTGGCTCGTCAACCGACGGTGGGATGCACTTGCGCCTGCGGCGCTGCGTGGCCAACCGGGCTCAGGCCGGTTGGTCGAACAGACTTCTCATCCTCCACCACACTCGGCGAGAAACGCAAAAAGCCCCACAAGGGGGCTTATTGCGCTTCTGGCGGAGAGGGGGGGATTCAGCTCGCTCGCTACGCGCGCTCCCTGCCGACAGGCCGCTGCGCGGCTGCGTCGGTCGAACAGGGTTCGAAGTCCTCCACCACGCTCGGCGAGAAACGCAAAAAGCCCCACAAGGGGGCTTATTGCGCTTCTGGCGGAGAGGGGGGGATTCGAACCCCCGGTACGGTATCACCGTACACTCGCTTTCCAGGCGAGCACCTTAAACCACTCAGCCACCTCTCCGATTCATTCACCCAACGGCGATATGCGCGGCGGCAATTCCAGGCATGGCGAGCCTTTCGGCCGCTCGGGTCTTGGGTTCGCTTGCGGCAACGGCATCTCCAGGTTTGCTTCCGGCACATCCAGATCGTCCGGCGTCTTCAGCCGCTCATTCACCACTGACTGCTGATAGCGGCGCGGCTCGTCGCACGCCAGATTCGCCTCACGACCACATGCCGCCAGGGCGGCCAGTAAGGTGAGCGAAACCGTGAAAAGCAATCCCCTGGCTGTGCCGGTTCGCATCAGGAGGGAATCTCCACGCCGGCGCCCGATAGTGCCGCAAGCATCTGCTCATGGTACTTTTCGCTGAACCCGGTCAGCGGCAACCGAATGTTTGGTTCGATCATCCCCATTTTGCTTACCGCCCATTTAACGGGAATCGGGTTCGACTCCACAAACAGTGCCTTGTTCAATGGCTGCAGTCGATCATCGATCGCTTTTGCAGCCTCGTGTTCGCCGGCGCTGGCCAGCCGGCACAGCTCGGCCATCTGTGCAGGCACCACGTTGCCGCTGACCGTCACAACGCCGTGACCGCCCTGTTCAATGAAAGACAGCACGGTGAAATCATCGCCGCTGAGCAGTCTGAAATCCGCCGGCACCAGCGCCTGGATGTCTCGTAAGCGGCCGATATCCCCGGTCGCTTCCTTGATTGCCACGATGTTCTCGTGTTCCGCGAGCCGCGCCACGGTCTCGGGCAGCAGGTCTGCCACAGTGCGGCCGGGCACGTTATACAGTATCACTGGCTTGTCGACAGCATCCGCCACGGCCGCAAAGTGCCTGTACAAGCCCTCCTGCACCGGCTTGTTGTAATAAGGCACGACCACGAGGTAGCCGTCGATGCCCGTATGGCGCACAGCTACCGACAGATCCACCGTCTGGGCTGTAGAGTTCGACCCGGTGCCTGCGATGATGGGCAAACGGCCAGCCGAGATCTCTACAGCACGGCCGATGAGTTCGATATGCTCGTCGGTAGCCAGCGTGGCCGACTCGCCAGTAGTACCGGCGATCACCAGGCCATCACTGCCTTCAGCAACGTGAAAATCGATCAGCCTCTTGAGAGCCGCGTAATCGACCCGATTATGGTCATCGAACGGCGTCACAAGAGCGACCAGGCTGCCCTTCAGCACAAGTTGTCCTCGCTTGAAATGAGGCGGCGATGTTACTGTTCACGGTCGGTGGTGGCAAGAAACCCGGCGATTCCGGGATTTCCCGGACCAGGGCAAATCGACCGCGCTGGATTCTGAACGAAAATTATTTACGACGAATTTTAAAAAAATGGCACAACTTATTGTTTTATCAGCTATTGGCTCTGACCGAACCGGCATTGTTCAGGACATCACCGAGGTCATCCTCAATTGCGGCGGCAATATCGAAGAAAGCCGCATGACCACGCTCGGCAACGAATTTGCGATGCTGATGCTGGTATCCGGCAACTGGCACACCCTGAATCGCCTGGAGAAAGGCCTCGAGAAGCTAGACGACGGCGACCTGACCTTTACCATCCGTAAGACCGGCCAGAGGGAGATCAAGGAAGACCGCATGCCCTACGCTGTTGATGTCGTGAGCCTCGACCACGAAGGCATTGTATACAGCCTCGCGAACTTCTTCGCCTCCCACAATATCGAGATCGCGGACGTTACGACACGCAGCTATCCGGCGGCCCACACCGGCGCCCACATGTTCGCCGTGCAGATGGCGGTCAATGTCCCGTCGTCCATCCACATAGCCCAGCTACGGGAGGAGTTCCTGGAATTGAGTGACCGGCTCAACCTGGACGCCATACTTGAGCCAGTCAAAGGCTGAAACCTGATTCGAAGGAGACATCAGTGAGCGGACCTACGATCAACAAAGTCGTTGCCGATTTCACGGCGGAGTCAACGGGCGACAAGAACGTGCGTTTGAAGGATCTGCGGGGCAAAAACGTCGTGATCTACTTCTACCCGAAAGACAGCACACCAGGCTGCACGCTGGAGGGCCAGGATTTTCGCGATCTGCATGCCCGGTTCAAGCGGCAAAATACAGTGATCCTGGGTGTCTCCAAGGACAGCATCGCGTCTCATGAGAAGTTCAAGGCCAAGCAAAAGTTCCCGTTCGACCTTCTATCGGATCCCGACGGCAAGCTTTGCGGGAAGTTCGACGTAATCCGCGAAAAAAACATGTACGGGCGCAAATTCATGGGTATCGAGCGCAGCACGTTTCTGATCGACGTTGACGGAAAGCTGCGCCGTGAGTGGCGGAAGGTCAAGGTAAAGGGGCATGCCGAGGAAGTGCTGGCAGCCGTAAAGGACCTTGGCCAGTAAATATAACAAAATCAATAAATTAACTTCCGCAATTGGCTTTATCCCGGTAAAATCGCGGCCGCACCGGCCGGTTCGGCAGGTATTATTGGGAACGGTTCCCTATGCCCAAAGTCGTAAACCCTAGGATTATTTGCAACGGGCTCAGGCCTTGATCGGACGCACTATCAAGAATCTTGCTTTGACGTTAACGGCCGCGCTGCTCGTAGTGACCAGCGGCGCTGGCGCCGACGATATCAAGCTGCCGGACATGGGAAGCCCGGCAGATGCCGTGCTGTCCAAGTCGGATGAAGCGCGCCTCGGACGCGCAATCATGGCTCAGATCCGACAGAGCGGATCTGTAGTCGAAGACCCCATCGTTACCGAGTACATCAATGAAGTCGGTAGCCGCATCGTTGCCAACGTCAACGACGGCACCCAGAGCTTCAAGTTCTTCGTCATCGACGACCCGAATATCAATGCATTTGCCCTCCCCGGCGGTTTCATCGGTGTGCACACCGGCTTGCTAGAGGCCACCCGCAATGAAGACGAACTTGCCGGCGTTCTGGCACACGAGGTCGCGCACGTTACGCAGCGTCATATCGCGCGTGCCATCCATGCCAGTCAGCGCCAGAGCATAATGACCACGGCAATAATGCTGGGCGCAATTCTGGCAGGCGTCGTTTCCGGCGACGCTGATGCTGCGCAGGCTGGCATGGTGGTTGCCCAGGGAACGGCGGCACAACAGCAGATCAATTTCACCCGCAGCAACGAATATGAAGCGGATCGCATCGGGATTCGGGCGATGGGTGATGCGGGCTTCGACCCACATGGCATGGCCACGTTCTTCGAGGTTATGTCCCGGCAGTCCCCGGCTGATCTCGATATGCGGGTCCCCGAGTTCCTGCGCACGCATCCGGTCACCACGCAGCGTATCGCGGAAGCGAGGAACCGGGCACGCGACTACCCCCGCAGGCCGAGCAACAATTCCGTAAATTACGGCATCGCTCGCGCGCGGATGAAGGCCGAGAGCTTCGACACGACAGAAGGTGCCGTTGCGTATTTCGAATCTCGCGACTACGAACAACAGAACGACATCGAGAAATACGGCCGTGCCGTCGCCTACCAGCGCGCAGGCCGGCATCGTGACGCTAACCGAATCTTCGCGGAACTCCTGGAACGTGACCAGAAAGTCATCGCATACCATATCGGTGTTGGCGAAACGCAGCTTGCCCTTGAACAGAATGACCGTGGCCTCGCCACATTCGAGCGCGCAATAAGCCTGTTTCCGCGCAACGTGCCCCTGGTCATTCACTACGGCGAAGGACTTCTAAAGCTCGGGCAGGCTGACAAAGCCCACACGATACTGTTGGACCTGATGAACAACGTGCCGCCGACGCCCGAGCAGGTAAGGCTGATTGCAAGGGCAGCGAATGAAGCTGGCGACACGGCAGAAGCCCTTTATTATCTCTCCGAATACCACCTGATGACCGGCAACCTCGTCGCAGGCATCAGCTTTCTGCAACGCGCGCTGGCTCTTCCGGAACTTCAGGAAATCCAGCGAATTCGCTTCGAGGCTCGCATTGATTTCATTCGCGAGTACATGAGCGAGGAACAGCTCAAGCAGTTACAGCGCAGCCAACCAGTCGGCGTGTCCGCGCGCAACTCCGATTGATTCCGGAAGATCTGGCAGCCGTAATGAGTTCACGAACCAGAATCCCTGCATCCCTGTGGATGCTCGTCACGCTCGGTATGCTGGCGGCAGGTTGCGCGAGCAGCCCGACGGAGAACGACAGCGAAGAATCGCCCGACCGCGCTGAGTACGACCCCCTCGAGCCTCTGAATCGCAGCATGTATGTCTTCCACGATACAGTCGATCGGTTCACGTTCAGACCGATTGCGCGTGGCTACAAGGCAGTGATGCCAGAATTCGCCCGACGCGGCGTAACAAACTTTTCGCGCAACCTGTTCACGCCCCGCTCAGCCTTCAACAATTTCCTGCAAGGCAAACCGGGAAGAGGGTTTACCGACCTCGGTCGCTTCCTTTTAAACAGCACATTCGGCCTCGCCGGGCTGCTGGACATCGCCACAGCCGAGGGGATACCCGAGTACGACGAGGATTTCGGGCAAACGATGGCCGTCTGGGGTTTACCCGAGGGCCCGTACCTGTTTATTCCCTTCCTCGGCCCCAACACCCTGCTCGACGCCGTGTCCATACCGGTCGATATATACAGCGACCCGTTGATTCACTATGACAATTCGTCCGTGCGCGACAAGATTTACGGCATACGCTTTATCGATCTGCGTATGCGTCTGCTGACTGCGGAGACGCTGCTCGAGGATTCCAAGGACCCCTATCTCACCATTCGCGAATCCTACCTGCAGAACCGGCGGTTCCAGATCTACGACGGCAACCCACCGAGCACGGACGAAGAAGAGGATCTTTTCGACGAGTTCTTCGAAGAAGAGTGAGCCGACAGTCAGGACTCGGGCGCTTCGATGAAGCCCGCCCACCGCTCGCCACGCTTGAGCAACTGCTCGACTTCAGTGGTGCGGGCGATCGCGAGAACGCGTTCGGGCATCGACAGGAATCGGATCTCGCGCACAGTGTGATTTGCCCAGGTAATCCATTCGAGCAATAAGGCCAGGCCCGCAGAATCCGCCCTGGTGATGCCGGCGAGGTCTACCTCGATGCGCGTGTGTTGCTCGAACGGCTCTTCGCTGGCCAGGAGAATTCGCTCGGCAGTCTCGAACGTCATCTCACCATTGAGAGCGAAGTGGCCCTCACCGAGATCGTTGAGTTCGAACTTACTCATTCGGCCTGCCGCTGGCCTCGGATTCGAGACGCTCGATCACCGCCGCAAGGCTGGTTGCGCGGATCTCCGAATCTATTTCCGTTCGATAGTTGCTGACGTAGGAGACGCCCTCGACCTTGACGTTGAATATCAGCCAGCGGTCGCCCCGGTTGACCAAATCGTAGTGCACCGGAACCTTGGTGCCGTCATTGAGAGTGACGTTGGTCTTAACGAGTGATCGCTTTGCCGATGTGTCGCCACGAAATTCTATGACATCGATTCGATCTTCGTCGAACTCGAGCATTCCATCCGCATACTTTCGTAACAGCGAATTATAGAAAGCCTCGATGAAACGCTCGCGCTGCTCGTCGCTGGCAGTACGCCAGTGCTTGGCCAGTACGAGCTGCGCCGCCAGCTTGCGGTCGAATCTCGGCAACAGAATGTCGTTGATCAATGCATACAGCGCATCCCTGTCTTCTGCCAGTTCCTCCTTGCGGCCACTGAGCTTGTCAGTGAGTTCCGTTACCGCACCCTCGATCACCGCATCAGGCGAGCCGGGGTTTGCCGTAGCCGTCGACAGCAGCAGCACCGCCGCAAGGCATGCCGCCTTCAGGAACGAATCAATCCGACGCTTCATCGGATCCTCCGCGAACAAGGAATTTGCCGATCAGGCTCTCGAGCACGATCGCCGATTGCGTCAGCAGAATTTCACTGCCATCTTCCAGGAAGAACTCCGAGCCGCCTGCCTGCAGACCCACGTACTGGCTGCCAAGGAGGCCCGCCGTGAGAATGCTCGCATCCGAGTCCTCCGGAATCTGGTCGTACCGTGAATCGATATCCATAGTCACGACCGCTTCCAGCGCGGCCGGATCGAACTCGATTCGGGTTACGCGGCCAATGGTGACACCGGACATCGAGACAGGAGCACGAGCCCGGAGGCTGCCGACATTGTCGAAGCGGGCCGTAATCTTGAACGTCTCGTCGGCGGAAAAGTCCTCGCCGCCGGTCGTCTGAGTTGTCAGGAAGAACAACGCGCCCATACCGAGCAGCGCGAAAAGGCCCGTACCCAGCTCTACAGTGCGTGTTTGTTGCATAAACCTATCCCTATATCGCCACGGCAGTAATCATGAAATCAAAGATCAATACTACGATGGCAGTCAGTACCACGGTTCTCGTCGTTGCGCGCCCTACCCCTTCGGCGGTCGGGATCGCATTATAGCCTTCCCAGACGGCGAGCAGGCTCGCTGCTATACCGAACACGACGCTCTTGACGATGCCTTCATTGATGTCAGCAACCTCCACCGATTGCTGCATCTGCTGCCAGAATGAGCCGACGTCGACCCCCAGCAGCGAAACGCAAACCAGGTGGGCGCCGAGAAGCCCCACCATGCTGAACACGGCGGCAAGCAGCGGCATGGCGACAACCCCGCCGAGAAATCGCGGTACGACGACGCGCCGGATCGGGTTGACCGCCATCATTTCCATCGCGGATAGCTGATCTGTCGCCTTCATCAGGCCAATCTCCGAAGACAGTGCCGTGCCTGCACGTCCAGCAAACAACAGCGCTGTTATCACGGGCCCAAGTTCCTTAACCAGCGCGAGCGCGGCAACCGCCCCCACCGAATCTTCGGCATTGAAACGTGCCAGGTTGGAAAACCCCTGCAGTCCGAGTACGGCGCCGACGAAAAATCCGCAAATGACGATAATGACCAGCGATAGCGCGCCCGCGTTGTACACCTGTCCAATCACGAGCCCGAACCGGCGGGAGAGGACAGTGGGCGTATGCATGAGCAGCCGCAGGAAAAACAGCTGCAGCGCACCGAATGTGCGTACGAACTCGAAGATTGTGTAGTAAAGGTCCCGGAACATCCTGGTTATTCCGCATCCCGGCCCAGTAGCTGCTCCGCATAATCCGGCGCATCGTAGTGAAACGCCACCGGACCATCGGCCATGCCGTGCATGAACTGCCGCACGAGTTCCGACGATGCCTTGTTGAGTTCGTCGGGACTGCCCGATGCGGCGACCTTGCCCTTCGATATCAGGTAGCTGCAGTCTGCTACTGTCGAGATCTCCTGGACGTCATGGCTGACGATGATGCTCGAAATTCCGAGCGCGTCGTTCATCTTGCGGACCAGGCGTACGATGACACCCATCGAAATCGGGTCGAGTCCGACAAATGGTTCGTCGTAGATCAGAATGTCGGGATCCATCACCATGGCTCGTGCAAGCGCAACGCGCCGCGCCATACCGCCCGACAACTGCTGCGGCATCATGTCTGCGGCACCGCGGAGCCCTACCGCGTGCAGCTTGGTCAGCACGACATGACGGATGAGGCGGTTGGTCAGGCGAGTATGCTCGCGCAATGGAAACGCGACGTTCTCGAACACGGAAAGATCAGTGAGTAACGCACCGTTCTGGAACAGCATTCCGAAGCGCTTGCGGAGTTCATAGAGTTGCGTCTGGTTGAGAGTGGCTATATCCACGCCATCGACGAGAATGACACCGTGGTCCGGCACGATCTGTCGCGTGATAAGGCGCAGCAGCGTGGTCTTACCGGTGCCGCTTGGCCCCATGATCGCCGTTATCTGACCCTGCTTGACTGTCAGGTTGAGTCCATTAAAGATCTTGCGCGCCCCGAACGAATAGTCGAGGTCGTGGATCTCGATAAGATTATCGGATACAGCGTCCATATCGGCTTTGGTCTGGGCGGCAATCGCCGCCGGGGCTGGAAAACGCGCAGCATAGCAAAAAACTTGGCGTTCGGGACTAATTGGGACTAAAATGGTCCTCTTTAATTCCGGCTGGACCGGCACATGCTCAGAATCAGTAAACTCACCGACTACGGTACCGTGCTGCTGGCTCACCTCGCCCTCAATCCGGACGAGGTCTGCAGCTCGGCAGACCTCGCCGCACACACCGGGATTTCTTTGCCCACGGCCAGCAAGCTGCTGAAGTCGCTCGCCCGTAACGGACTCGTAACATCAACCCGTGGCGCCAACGGCGGCTACCAGCTGGCCCGCGACGCCAGCCTGATCAGCGCGGCAGAGATTATCGACGCGCTGGAAGGCCCGGTATCGATTACAGAATGCAGTGCCTCCGACAGTCATTGCGATATCGAGGAAGTTTGCGGCGTGGGCAATGCCTGGCAGCGGATCAACGTCGCCATTCGCAATGCCTTGCACGAGGTCAGTCTCGTCGACCTGCTGCGCTCGAGTAGCCCGGTTCCCCGATTCCGGTTTGCCGGCCTGCCAATCAACGTTGAGGAAAAGACCTGAATCCATGGCCACTGAAACCGAAAACCTGGAAAGCCTGGTCAATCGACGCTACGAACACGGCTTCGTCACCGATATCGATAGCGACAGTCTGCCGCCCGGCCTGGACGAAGGCGTCGTGCGAGCGATCTCGGCACGCAAGAACGAGCCAGAGTTCATGCTCGAGTGGCGCCTGCGTGCGTACCGCATGTGGCTCGAGATGCGCGAGCCGAACTGGGCCCACGTGCATTATCCACCGATCGATTTCAACGAGATCTCCTACTTCTCGGCGCCAAAGTCCGACAAGGACAGGCCAAAGAGCCTCGATGAGGTCGATCCCAAGCTGCTGGAGACTTACGACAAACTCGGTATTCCGCTGCACGAGCGAGCGCGCCTCGCCGGTGTCGCAGTCGATGCCGTGTTCGACAGCGTATCGGTTGCAACGACATTCAAGGGAAAGCTTTCCGAGGCCGGTGTCATCTTCTGCTCGTTCTCGGAGGCAGTCGAGAATCACCCGGAACTGGTGCGTAAATACCTTGGGACAGTGGTCCCGCAGCGAGACAATTTCTATGCCGCGCTGAACTCGGCGGTTTTCAGTGACGGCTCGTTCGTCTACGTACCCAAGGGCGTGCGCTGCCCCATGGAGCTATCGACGTATTTCCGCATCAACGCCGCAAACACCGGCCAGTTCGAGCGCACGCTGATCATCGCTGACGAAGGGAGCCACGTCAGCTACCTCGAGGGCTGCACAGCGCCTATGCGTGACGAGAACCAGCTGCACGCCGCCGTCGTCGAGCTCATAGCGCTGGAAGGAGCAGAGATCAAGTATTCGACCGTGCAAAACTGGTACCCCGGTGATGAAAACGGCAAAGGCGGTATCTATAACTTCGTCACCAAGCGCGGAGACTGTCGTGGAGCGAACTCGAAGATCTCCTGGACGCAAGTCGAAACGGGCTCTGCGATCACCTGGAAGTACCCAAGCTGCATACTGCGCGGTGACAACTCCGTTGGCGAATTCTATTCGGTCGCCGTTGCCAACAACTTCCAGCAGGCCGATACCGGCACCAAGATGATTCATATCGGCCGCAATACACGCAGCACGATCGTGTCCAAGGGTATCTCCGCCGGGCGTGCCCAGAACGCATATCGCGGCCTGGTGCGGGTGATGCCGCAGGCGCACGATGCGCGCAATCACACCCAGTGCGACTCACTGCTGATCGGCAAAGATTGCGGGGCGCACACGTTTCCCTACATGGAGATAAAGAACCCCTCTGCACGCGTGGAACACGAAGCGACTACATCCAAAATATCCGCCGACCAGCTGTTCTATTGCCGGCAGCGTGGCATTTCCGAAGAGGATGCCGTGAATATGATCGTCAATGGCTTCTGCAAGGAAGTCTTCAAGGAATTACCCATGGAATTTGCCGTCGAAGCGCAGAATCTGCTCAACGTCAGCCTCGAAGGCGCCGTCGGCTAGGAACAAAGACAATGCTTGAAATCAAAGATCTGAAAGCCAGCACGGGAGACACCCCGATTCTTAACGGCCTGTCGTTGTCCGTAAAGGCCGGCGAAGTACACGCCATCATGGGGCCGAATGGCTCTGGCAAGAGCACGCTGGCGCAGGTGATTGCCGGGCACGAGGATTACGTTGTCACAGGCGGCTCCGTCGAGTACAGGGGCAAGAACCTGCTGGATCTCGAACCCGAGGAACGCGCCCGCGAGGGTATCTTTCTCGGTTTCCAGTATCCCGTGGAAATACCCGGTGTTAACAATGCCTACCTGCTTAAGGCGGCACTGAATGCGAAGCGCAAGTACCGTGGCGAGGATGAAATCGACGCCTTCGAGTTCCTGAAGATCGCGAAGGAAAAAATGGCGCTGCTGGGCATGGACCCCAAGTTCCTTAACCGCGGTGTCAACGAAGGATTTTCCGGCGGCGAAAAGAAGCGCAACGAAATTCTGCAGATGGCGATGCTCGAGCCGTCACTCGCAATACTCGACGAGACCGACTCGGGCCTGGACATCGATGCATTGAAAGCAGTCGCCCAGGGCGTCAATGCGCTCCGTAGCCCTGACCGTGCAATCGTCCTCGTCACGCATTATCAGCGCCTGCTCGATTACGTCGAGCCGGACGTTGTTCACGTACTGTCAGCCGGCAGGATCCTGCGCTCCGGGGACAAGTCGCTTGCGCTGGAACTCGATGAAAAGGGCTACGACTGGGTCAAGGAGGCAGCAAACGCATGACCGCGCTCGTCCTCCCCGACAAAGCACTCGCAACGGCGGTCCAGGGCCTGCCACAAAATGCACTGGCGTCGAATCGCCAGGCTGCGCTGGCGCGCTTCCTCGAGCGGGGTTTTCCAACCACGCGCCTGGAGGACTGGAAATATACCGATCTTGCCGACGTTGCCGACATCAGCCAGCGCTGGCTCGAAAACGGCGCCCCGGTGCCCTCTGCTGCGTCCATCGGCGCGCGAGTGGCGGAAATCCGTGCAGCAATCGATATCGACTGGATCGTAATCAGCAACGGTGTAATTACAGACGGCATGGAAAGTGGCAGCAGCGAGGGCCTGAGCATTGCTACATTCAGCGAACTCGCGCATGCACCCGGCTACGAACATCCGCTGGCCGATCTCAACGCCGCGTTGTTGCCTGATGGCCTGCATATTCGAGTAGGGGCTAACACGATGCATGCGCGGCCGCTCGGCTTGATGATCGTGGACAGCGCTGATTCGCTGCCGGGTGTTGCCCAGGCCCGCATCTTCATCGAACTCGAAGAAGGCTCGCAGGCGCAGTTTGTCGAATACCACGCGTCAATCGGCGAGGCCGATCACTATGCCAACAGCATCGTGGAGCTGTCGCTGGCGCCAGGTGCAAACGCCGACTACGTGCGGATCCAGGGGCGCAACCGTCGTCATACGCAAACGCACCGCACTTCAATAACGCTCCAGGAGTCAAGTACTGTCCGTTACAGTGGTTTCGACCTGGGTGGAAGGCTCATCAGGAACGATCTCGATATCGACATCTCGGGCGAGGACGCCACCGCACTCGTTGGAGGCCTTTACATCGCCGGCGACGGTCAGCACATCGACAACCATGTCCGAATCGATCATCGCATCGGTCCCGCGCGATCCGAACAGGAATACCGAGGCATCCTGGGCGGGCGGTGCCGCTGCGTGTGGAACGGCAAGGCCATCGTGCAACCCGGCGCGGACGGTACGGATGCCGAGCAGTCGAACCACAATCTGCTACTGAGCGATCGGTCGGAGATCGATGCCAAGCCTGAGCTCGAGATCTACGCCGACGAAGTCAAGTGCAGCCATGGCACGACCGTGGGTCAACTCGATGACGCCGCCCTTTTCTACCTGCGATCCCGCGGCCTCGACAAGCAGGACGCGATGCGTGCGCTGACGCGTGCTTTCGGCGCCAGTATCGTGAGCCATTCGCCAATCGACTCCGTCGCCGAGCACCTGACGGAGATTGTTGAACTGCGGCTTTCCGCATTCACCGACGGTGACGACGCATGACACAAGCTCAGCAACGCAAGGACGGTCAGTCTGCGGTAGCGGCGTGCCGCGCCGACTTCCCTGCCCTGCACCAGGACGTACACGGCCATCACCTCGTCTACCTCGACAGCGCTGCATCCGCTCAGCAACCGTCGGCGGTCATCGACGCAATGGCTCGCTATGAGAGCCACGACCATGCCAATGTGCATCGGGGCGTGCATACGCTGAGCCACAGGGCAACAGATGCCTACGAAGGAGCCCGCGAAACGCTCCGTGGCTTCATCAATGCGGCCAGTACGCGGGAAGTGGTTTTAACGAGCGGTACCACGGAGTCCATCAACCTCGTCGCGCAGAGCTTCTGTCGGCCGAATCTCGGAGCCGGCGATAAGATACTCATCACGCACCTCGAACATCATGCCAATATCGTGCCCTGGCAACTCGTATGCGAGCAGACCGGGGCCGAATTGCTCGTCGCACCGATTAACGACAAGGGCGAACTCCTCCTGGACGCGCTCTATGCCCTGATGAGCGACGAGATCCGCTTGCTCGCGATCGCACACGTCTCCAATGCGCTCGGCACGATCAATCCAATAAAGGAAATTATCGCCGAAGCACATTGCCGCGACATCCCGGTCCTCGTCGACGGGGCACAGGGCGTGCCTCATATGCAGGTCGACGTAAGGGACCTCGACTGCGACTTCTACGCCTTCTCCGGCCACAAGATGTTCGGTCCTACTGGCACGGGCATTCTGTATGGCAAGGAAGCGATTCTCGACGCCATGCCACCCTACAAGGGCGGCGGCGACATGATTCTGGAAGTCAGTTTTTCGGGGACGACGTTCAACGAACTGCCCTACAAGTTCGAAGCAGGTACGCCGAACATCAGCGGTGCAGTCGGCCTGGGCGCGGCGGCGCAGTATCTCGAGAACGTCGGCATGCGGAATGTCGAGTCCTGGGAGAGCGAGTTATCGGCCTATATGACGCAGCGCCTTTCCGCTATCGAGGATATTCGACTGATCGGCACGGCCGCTCACAAGGCCGGCGTGCAGTCCTTCCTGCTTGGTGACATTCACCCACACGATTTGGGCACAATCCTCGATCACCAGGGCGTCGCGATACGGACCGGGCACCATTGCGCCATGCCCGTCATGGAGTACTTCGGCGTACCTGGCACCGCGCGAGCCTCGCTGGCTCTTTACAACAACTTTGATGACGTCGACCGGCTGGTGGCCGCCCTCGAGAAGGCGAAAGAGATATTTGCATGATCGGCGGTGGATTGCAGACGGATGACGTTCGCGACCTGTATCGGGACCTGATCCTCGATCATGCGCGCAACCCGCGCCATTTCGGCAAACTCGAACATACGACTCACAGTGCGGAGGGCATCAATCCGCTGTGCGGTGACAAGCTCAAGCTGTACCTCGACGTAGGCTCGGACGAGACCATCAGAGATGCGGCGTTCGAAGGGTCGGGTTGCGCCATTTCGGTCGCGTCCGCTTCGCTACTGACGGATGCAGTGATCGGGCTTAGCTCGGATAATGCGATGGTTTACTTTGACGCCGTAACGGCTCAGCTTTCCGGAAGCGACGTGCTCGACGAGCAGGTCGAACTCGGCAAGCTCCAGGCGCTCACGGGCGTTCGTGATTATCCGTCCAGGGTCAAATGCGCCACGCTCGCGTGGCATGCGCTTAAGTCAGCATTGCGGCAGGACAAGACGCCTGCGAGTACGGAGTAGGACATCAGATGTTCGGACACACGAATGAACCGGTAACGATATCGCGCGATGTAAAGGCGATCATCATCCCTGTGGGAGAGGAACTTACTTTGCGTGAGGGCACCACCGGTTTTATCACTCAGGCACTCGGCGGCAGTTTTACCGTCTATGTCGAAGGCAACTTGTTCCGCATCGCCGGCGCCGATGCCGATGCCCTGGGGAAGGAACCCGTGCCGCCGCCCGAAGTGCCAGAGAATCCCACAGACCAGGATATCGAGGCAGTCATCTGGGAGCAGCTGCGCACCTGCTACGATCCTGAAATACCGGTCAATATCGTCGACCTCGGGCTCATATACCGCTGCGAAGTGAAGTCCCTCGGAAATGGCGAACGCTCGGTCGAGGTCGACATGACCCTAACTGCGCCGGGTTGTGGTATGGGAGAGATCCTCGTGCAGGATGCCCAGGAAAAGATAGGGGTCATACCGACGGTGGCGGACGTGCGCGTGTATCTCGTATTCGACCCCCCGTGGAACCAGAGCATGATGTCCGACGAAGCGCGTTTACAAACCGGTTTGATGTAATATTGCCCGCAACTACCGTTGCAATGTTATGAAGACACTCACTCTCGTCCGCCACGCAAAATCGAGCTGGAAAGATAATTCGCTTAGCGACCGCGACCGCCCTCTGAACAAGCGCGGCAAACGGGATGCGCCGGAGATGGGACGGCGAATCGCGGCCGCCGGAATCCGCCCCTCACTGATTGTCAGTAGCCCCGCCACTCGTGCATGGACGACTGCCAAAGTCATTGCGAAGGAAATTGGCTACCCGCGCGAATTCCTGCAGCGCGACAATGCGCTATACCTCGCTTCGGTGAACGACATTCTTGACGTGATCGTCGCCCAGGACGTGGGATTCAGCAGCCTCATGCTGGTGGGACACAATCCGGGGTTCACGGATTTTGCCAATTACCTTGTGCCGGGCCTCACTAACAACATTCCAACTGCGGGCGTTGTCAGCGTTGAACTGGATATCGAGGACTGGAGCCTCTACGAGCGACCGGACACCAGGCTACTGCTCTACGACTTCCCCAAGAATCGCCCCTAGCATTCCGGAACGTTCACTGCCAGCCCTCCCTTGGACGTCTCCTTGTAGCTCGATGACATGTCCAGGCCGGTCTGGCGCATCGTCTCGATGACCTGGTCCAGCGTAACCTTGTGCGTGCCGTCTCCATGCATGGCGAGCGACGCTGCGTTGATCGCCTTTACCGCACCCATCGCGTTGCGCTCGATGCAGGGGATCTGCACGAGCCCGCCAATCGGGTCGCAGGTAAGGCCGAGATTGTGCTCCATGCCTATTTCGGCTGCCTCCTCGACATGGTCGCTCGTTCCGCCGAGCGCGGCGGCGAGCCCTCCCGCAGCCATCGAGCAGGCGACGCCAACCTCTCCCTGGCAGCCCATCTCCGCACCGGAAATCGACGCGTTGACCTTGTAGAGAATACCGATTGCTCCCGCCGTGAGCAGAAATGTGCGTATACCTTCTGCATTGGCGCCAGTTACGAAGCGAACGTAATACATCAGCACCGCCGGTATGATTCCGGCGGCGCCGTTGGTCGGTGACGTAACGACCCGGCCGCCCGCAGCGTTTTCCTCGTTCACCGCGATCGCGTAGGCGTTCACCCATTCCATCGCATCCAGCGGAGACACATGCTCCCTGCCCTCGAGACGCTTGCGTAGCTTGGGGGCCCGCCTGGTTACGGCCATCGGTCCAGGCAATACGCCTTCGGTCCGCAGTCCGCGCTCGATGCAGCACTCCATTGCCCGCCAGATCGCGTCTATGGATTGCTCGACATCGACTTGATCACGCCATTGCAATTCGTTTTCGAGTACCAGTTCGGCAATGCCGCAATCGTGCTCTGCACAAAGCTGCAGCAAGGATTGGCTGCTGTCGAAATAATGACGCGGCTCGCTGCTCTGCGTACTGGGCTCGGGTTCGTCGCCGCGCGCAATGAATCCTCCTCCGAGCGAGTAGTAGACCTCATCCAGCAACATCTCGGCATTCGGCCCCAGTGCCCGGAAGCGCATACCGTTAGTATGCCTGGGCAGGTCCTCGTCGTAGTTGAAGATCAGGTGTTCCTGCGGATTGAATTCGATCATACCGATCCCGGGTAGCTCGAGCCGCTTCTCGCCGTGAATCCGTTGCAGTCGCTCTTCCACGGCGTCCGGATCGATAGTCTCCGGCTGCAGGCCCGCCAGTCCGAGCATCACCGCGGAGTCGGTACCGTGTCCTTTGCCAGTGAATGCAAGCGAACCGTGCAGTGTCACCGTCACCGTCGAAACATCCGCGTCGAGTGCAGCCAGCTCGTTCGCAAACGCGTATGCAGCCTTCATCGGGCCCACCGTATGAGAGCTCGAAGGCCCGATGCCTACCTTGAAGATATCGAATATGCTGATCGCCGCCATCGTTCAGTCGTTTTCCAGGGAGAGCAGGCTCGCATTGCCGCCGACGGCTGCGATGTTGTTACTGACGGTGAACTCGCTCCCGAAGCGTGGCAGGTAATGCGGACCGCCGGCTTTGGGACCGGTCCCCGAAAGTCCCCGCCCGCCGAATGGCTGTACACCAACGACGGCTCCGATCATGTTGCGGTTCACGTAGATATTGCCGGCCCCGGATTGTTCGGCCAGTTTGCGTGCCCGTGCATCGATGCGGCTGTGCAGACCCATCGTCAATCCATAGCCGGTTGCGTTCACCGCGTCGATGGTCGCGTGCAGGTCCCTGCTCCTGAATCTCATGACGTGGAGAACCGGACCGAACACCTCTCTTTTAAGCGCATCGACACTGTCGATCTCGATCAGCGTTGGCGGGAAGAAAGTGCCCGATTCCGTATCGTTGCCGAGATTGCAGCGGTACAGTATTTTCGCCGTCTGCTCCATTTGCCTCACGTGTGCCTCGAGCATGCTGCGTGCCTCTTCGTCTATCGCCGGACCGATATCCGTCGCAAGCAGCGCTGGATTGCCAACGACGAGTTCCTCCATGTGACCGATGAGCAGTTCGATAACCCGATCCGCAATATCGTTTTGCAGGCACAACAGGCGCAGCGCGGAGCATCGCTGCCCGGCGCTATTGAAGGCCGAAAATGCCGCGTCTTTCACCACCTGTTCCGGTAGCGCCGAGCTGTCGACAAACATTGCGTTCTGGCCGCCGGTTTCCGCAATCAGGACACCGATGGGCGCGTCTCGCCCTGCGAGCGTACGGTTAATATGCCTGGCAGTCTCGGTCGATCCCGTGAACGCAACTCCGGCAATCCTGGGATCGGCAACCGCGCGGCCGCCCACCGTAGCGCCGTCGCCAGGGAGAAACTGCAATACATCCCGCGGCACTCCCGCTTCCATCAGCAATTCGACGGCCTGGAACGCTACGAGCGGCGTTTGCTCAGCCGGCTTCGCGATGACCGAGTTGCCGGCGGCAAGCGCTGCCGCGATCTGCCCTGTAAAGATGGCCAGAGGAAAGTTCCAGGGACTGATGCATACGAACACGCCTCGGCCCCGCATGCCGAGCGTATTGCGCTCACCGGTCGGGCCGGGGAGCAGCGTCGGGTCCCCGAAATGCTTGCGCGCCTCGGCCGCATAGAAACGCAGGAAGTCGACCGCCTCGCGTAACTCCGCTACTGCGTCCGGGAGCGTCTTTCCTGCCTCGCCGATGCACAGCGACAGCAGTTCCGCCCGGTGTTGCTCGTAGAGGTCTGCCGCCTTCTCCAGGATCTCCGCCCGCCTCGATGCAGGGGTGCGATCCCACTCCCGCTGGGCCACGCACGCGTTCGTTATCGCCGTGTCTACGTGCTCCACTGTCGCTATCTGGCAGGTTCCAACCGTGTGCGCACGATCGGCCGGATTGATCGAGTCGACTACCTCGCCTGAAAGCGCATTACCCCCGACGATCGGGTATGCGGCCATGGGCCGCGAGCTGGCATCCTGCATGGCCGTCAACAGGTTCGCCATAACCCGGTCGTCCGCCAGGTTGAGACCCTCGGAATTCCTGCGCTCATCGCCAAACAGCTTGCCTGGCGAGGGAATGCGCGGGTGCGGCCCCCCATCGTGTTCCTCCGTCGCCGAGATCGGGTCCGCAACGATATCAGCCACGTCGATCGACTCGTCGATTATCCGATTGACGAACGAAGTATTCGCACCGTTTTCCAGCAGTCGCCGGACCAGGTATGGCAGCAGGTCCTTGTGGCTCCCCACCGGTGCGTACACGCGGCACGGCCGCGCGAACTTCTCGGGATCGATGACCTCTGCGTAGAGTTCTTCGCCCATACCGTGAAGGCGCTGAAACTCGTAATCGAGGCGCGAGCCGGCGTAATGCATCACGCTGGCAAGGGTATGCGCATTGTGCGTCGCAAACTGGGGGTAAAGCGCTTCGCCGGCGTCCAGCGCTTTCCGCGCACAGGCCAGGTAGGACACGTCCGTGTGCACCTTGCGCGTAAATACCGGGTAACTCTCCAGTCCGAGTTCCTGCGCGTGCTTTATTTCCGTATCCCAGTACGCACCTTTGACGAGGCGTACCGGTATTCGGCGACCTGCATCCCTGGCCAGCCCTTCCAGGTAGCTGAATACGTCGCTCGCCCGACGTTGGTAGGTTTGCACCGCCAGCCCGAGGCCGTCGTACCCCGCCAGCCCTGCATCGCGGAATACCTGCTCGAAGATCTGCAGGGATAACTCCAGCCTGTCGGCCTCCTCGGCATCGATCGTCATCGCAATACCGGACCGCTTTGCGTGCTCCGTGAGTTCCAGGACCCGCGATGTGAGTTCCCTGAGCACACGATCCACCTGCATGTACTCGTAACGCGGATGCAGCGCCGACAGCTTTACGGAAATACTGGGCGCTGAGAAGATATCGTCACCGGCGGCACGCGGCGCCGCACCGATTTCGCCGATCGCTGCGTAATAGGCCTCGAAATACCTTCGTGCATCGGCTCTTGTCAGCGCAGCCTCACCGAGCATATCGAAGGAGTAGCGATAGGACTTGTTACGCTTCGACACCGAGCGCTGCAGCGCTTCCTTGATCGTGCGACCCATGACGAACTGGCGCCCCATGATGCCCATGGCCTGGCGCATTGCCGTTCGAACGACGGGCTCGCCTGCGCGACTAGCGACCTTGGCGAGCATCTGGGCCGGGTTAACACGCACGGATTCGTCGATCTTCAATAGCTGCCCGGTCAACATGAGGCCCCACGTCGAGGCGTTGACGAACAACGACTCGCTCGTCCCCAGATGCTCCTCCCATCTTGCTGCCGTGATCTTGTC
>JBFEXY010000007.1:0-22172 GCA_041562415.1 Woeseiaceae bacterium | reverse complement strand
GAAAAAGAGGAAGGGGTGCGGATCTGCGTCGACATGATTAACGAGCTCAAGGAAATCGAGGGCGTACACGGCGTGCACATCATGGCGTTTCGCCAGGAGCACCGGGTCGGGGAAATCGTCGAGCGCTCGGGCGTGCTGGGCGATCGTGAGCCGTGGCGGCCGAGACACGACTGGGAAGAGCTGGCACCCTCGGAAGAGGAACTGGCCGGTAATTGAACGGCGCCTGAGGCGCCTGCGTTGGAGGAAGTCAAATGACAGAGACCCTGGTCAGTTCGGCCAGCAAGGAAGTCCGCATCGGGTTCGACCGGCCGTTCATCATCATCGGCGAGCGCATAAACCCGACCGGGCGCAAGATACTCGCCGAAGAAATGAGCAATGGCGACTACAGCCGGGTCGAGGCGGATGCCATCGCGCAGGTCGAGGCGGGTGCACACATGCTGGATGTGAATGCCGGCATCCCGTTGGCTGACGAACCCGCGATACTTGCCGATGTCGTGAAACTCGTGCAGTCCATAACGGACGTGCCACTTTCGATCGACTCGTCCATCGTCGCCGCCCTCGAGTCCGGTTTATCGGTTTACCAGGGCAAGGCGCTGGTCAACTCGGTGACGGGCGAAGAAGAGCGCCTCGAGTCGGTACTGCCGCTGGTTGCAAAGTATGGCGCCGCTGTGGTCGCGATATCAAACGACGAAACCGGCATCTCCGAGGACCCCGACGTGCGCTTCGACGTGGCGAAGAAGATCGTCGAACGCGCGGCCGATTATGGCATCCCGCGCGAAGACGTCGTTGTCGATCCTCTGGTCATGCCGATCGGGGCGATCAACTCTGCCGGCAAACAGGTCATGCACATCGTGCGGCGGCTACGTAACGAATTGCAGGTCAATACGACCTGCGGAGCGTCCAATGTGAGTTTCGGCCTGCCTAATCGCAGCGGCATCAATGCCGCGTTCCTGACCATGGCGATCGGTGCAGGAATGACGTCGGCCATTACGAGCCCGCTGCATGCGGAGGTGATGCAGGCGGTACTGGGTGCGGATGTCATGATGGGACACGATCCGGACTGCGCCAACTGGATTCGCAAGTACCGCGAGCCGGCCGCCGAGGGCGAGAGCCGCGGGCGTGGTGGTCGTGGCGCGCGGCGTCGGCGTCGACGGTCGAGCTGAACCCGTTGGCGGAGCCAGAGGCAAAAATCGTTTTTCTGCCGTCGGGGCGTCGCGGCGTTTTCCCGCACGGCACGGCGTTGCTCGATGCAGCGCGCAGCATCGGCGTGGACGTCGATTCGGTATGCGGTGGTCGAGGCTTGTGTGGCCGCTGCCGGGTCATCTGCGCGGTTGGCGATTTCAGTAAGCATGCGATTCACTCGAGTGCGGATCACTTGTCGCCAGTCGGTGAGGCCGAAAAACGCTTCAGCGAGCGGCGCCGGCCGCTGGACGAGAATCACCGCCTCAGCTGCCAGGCGCTCATACAGGGGGACCTGGTCATCGATGTGCCTCCCGAGAGCCAGATGCATCGCCAGGTCGTGCGCAAGAAAGCCGAGTACCGCGACATTTCGCTCGACCCCAGCGTGCGTCTGCACTTTGTCGAGGTGCAGCGGGCGGACCTGCGCGAAGCGGCCGGCGACCTGCAGAGGCTCTGCGACGCCCTCAACCGGGAGTGGCAGCTGACCGGACTCGACTGCGACCCCGTCATCTTGCCGGAATTGCAGCAGGTGCTGCGCGAGGGCGACTGGCAGGTAACCGTCGCAGTACATGACCAGTCCTGCATCGTCGCGATCTGGCCGGGAATCAAAAGCCATGCATACGGCCTCGCGGTCGATATCGGCTCCACGACGATCGCCGCGCATCTCTATAGCCTCACGACGGGCGAAAACCTGGCGACGGGCGGCATCATGAATCCGCAGATCCGCTTTGGTGAAGACCTGATGAGCCGTGTGTCGTACGTGCTCATGCATCCCGAAGCATCGAGTGAACTCACGGCCGTTGTTCGCAAGGGCATTAACGATCTCATCGAGGACGTCGCGCGCGAGGGCGGCATCGGTCCCGGGGAGATCCTGGACGTTACCGTTGCGGGCAATCCCATCATGCATCACCTGTTCCTCGGCATCAGCCCCGTCGAACTCGGCGGCGCGCCGTTCGCATTGGCGACCGACGGCGCACTGAATCTGAGGGCGCGGGATTTGGGCCTGCAGGTTAACGCCGGGGCGACGGTCTACGTACTTCCCTGCATCGCGGGGCACGTCGGGGCGGACGCTGCGGCCATGGTCCTGTCCGAGGAGCCGCATCTCCTGGAGGAAATCTCGCTCGTCGTCGACGTCGGCACCAATGCGGAGATCGTGCTCGGCAATCGCGACCGCCTGCTCGCCTGCTCGAGCCCGACCGGCCCGGCCTTCGAGGGCGCCCAGATCAGCTGCGGCCAGCGTGCTGCCGCGGGTGCCATCGAGCGCGTGCGCATCGACCGCGAGACCCTGGACGTCCGGTTCAGCGTGATCGGCTCGGATCTCTGGTCGGACGAACCGGGTTTCGCCGAGTCCGTACAGGCATTTGGCGTTACCGGCATCTGCGGCTCCGGCATCATCGAGGCGGTCGCCGAGATGTATCTCGCTGGGATTGTCAGTGAAGACGGCGTCATCGACGGGAGGCTTGAGGAGCGCAGCTCGCGAATCGTCCCTGACGACAGGACCTGGACGTTCGTGATTTACGAGGGACAACAGAGAATCGTCGTGACGCAGAACGACGTGCGGCAAATCCAGCTAGCGAAAGCGGCCCTTTACGCCGGCGTGAAGCTGCTGCTCGACCACGCTGGCGTCGATAACGTGGACAGGATCCGGCTTGCAGGTGCTTTCGGCAGTCATATCGATCCGATGTATGCGATGGTGCTCGGACTCATTCCGGATTGTGATCTCGGCGCCGTGGAGTCCGCCGGCAACGCCGCCGGAACCGGTGCGGCCATCGCATTACTGAATACATCGACCCGTGCCGAGATCGAGGCGACCGTTCGCGACATCGAGAAGATCGAAACCGCGGTGGAGCCCAGATTCCAGGAGTATTTTGTCGACGCCATGGCGATACCGAACAAGAGCGACGCGTTTCCGAAGCTGTTTTCGGTGGTGAGCGGCCCGCCATCCAAAACACGATCGGTCACGAGCGACAACGGACGTCCCCGCCGGCGCGGACGCCGACGTGCGAGGTGATGCCCGTTGACCAGAGCTGATGAAGCAGTCATCCGTCATAGCGACGAGCTGGAAGTACGGTGGCCGACCGGACGGGTGAGCCACCTGCATTACCTGTGGTTGCGAGATAACTGTGATTGTGAGGAGTGCCGGGTCGCACAGACCACCGAAAAACGATTCATGATCAGCGATGTGCCGGTCGATATTGCGCCGCTTGCAGTGAGCCTCGAAGGCAACCGGCTCGTCATCGTGTGGCCGGATGGACATCGGACGGTTTATAGCGGCAAGGATATCGAGGCCCTGCGGAAGGCCGATACCCCGGAATGGACGCCCTGGGATGGGCGCTTCTCGCCACAGCGTTATGCATTCCGGGCGTTCCTCGACGACGATTCGGTTGCATCAGCCGCGATCACCGAATTCCTCGACAAAGGCGCGGTCATCCTGCAGCAGGCGCCGATACGCCCGGGAACGCTCGAGGTGCTCTCACCGCGGCTGGGGCCGATACGCGAGGTCTTGTTCGCGCGGATCCACGACGTGCAGGTAGACCCGAGGGGCTACAACATTGCGCACACCTCCATTGCCTTGCCGCCACACAACGATTTTGCAAGCTACTCGTGGCCGCCGAGCGTGCAGGCACTGCACATGCTCGTTAATGAGGCGCGCGGTGGCGAGTCCGTCATTGTCGACGGCTGGCACGTGCTCGGCGCACTGCGCGAGCGCCATCCTGGCCACTTCCAGGCGCTGTGCGAAATGCCCGTGCCGTTCCGGGAATTCGATGAACACAATGAGACGTACGCGGTCGCGCCACTGGTGCGCTGCGATGTGGACGGCAACATCGTGTCGCTGCGTTTTTCGAATCAACTCATGCAGACGCTGGACCCGGCAGTACCCGGCGTCGGGGATTTCTATCGTGCGTATCATGCTCTTTGCGGCCTGGTCGCGGCCGATGAGGTACAGGCGAAGTTCCGTCTCGACGGCGGTGACATTCTGATCGTGGCGGCCCACCGGGTATTACACGGACGGAAAGCGTTCGAGCCGACGGGCCGGCGACACCTGCAGGATGCCTACTTCGAACTCGACAACGTCAGGAACCACCTCGTCGTACTGAAACGCAAGGGGGTGGAAATTCATGGCTGACAAGGTCTCATTTACGGCAATGGAACACGGCACTCGTGAAGACTACGAACTCATCGCGCGCCACGACCGGGAAAATGCCGCACAGCTGGCGGACAGGGTTCTGCAATGGTTGCTCCAGATGGATGGCGCGTCGCCGTATCGGATAAGCCGCCTGGAGCACTGCCTGCAGACGGCAACGCGGGCAGAACGCGATGGCGCAGACGACGAGACGATCATCTGCGCACTGTTGCACGATATTGGAGACGTGCTCGCACCCAACAATCATTCGGCCGTGGCTGCCGATCTGCTTGCCCCGTTCGTCACCGAGAAGAACGAGTGGATCGTGCGGCACCACGGTCTGTTCCAGGGCTATTACTACTTCCATCATCACGGTGGAGATCGCGCCGCCCGCGACCGGTACCGCGGGCACGAGCACTTCGATGCTTGCGTGGATTTCTGCGCCCGGTGGGACCAGGTTTCGTTCGACCCCGATTACGAGACTCTTCCCCTGGAACACTTCGAGCCCCGTTTGCGCGCCTTGTTTGCAAAGGAGCCGAAGCCGTTTGTCTGAAGCCAATGGAAAATATGGGTAGGCGCAATCCCGACATCACAGGTCGCTTCCGGGCTAATCGCAGGACGGCGGCTGAATTAGACTGGCGCGCCGGGGTTTTGCGCCGGGAAGACGAAGTACAGGAAGCAAGTGCATGAAAGAACAGGCAAAAGTGGTTGTTGTCGGCGGTGGCGTCGTGGGCGTCAGTGCGCTTTATCACCTGGCCAGAAAGGGCTGGGGCGATGACGTCGTATTGCTCGAAAAAGCCGAGCTGACGTCCGGGTCCACCTGGCACGCTGCCGGCCTCCTGCCGCTGTTCAACATGAGCTACAGCGTCGGCCAGGTCCACAAGTACTCGGTGAATCTCTACAAGCAGCTCGAGGAGGAGACGGGTCAGCCCGTAGGCTTCGCCCAGGTAGGCAATTTGCGCCTCGCGATGAACGACGACCGCATGGACGAGTATTACCAGTACGCGGCGACCGCTCGCACCATCGGCATTGACGTGCAATTCCTGACGCCGGAGGAGATCGGCAAGTTGTGGCCGCTTTGCAATACCGACGGCCTCGTTGGTGGCATCTTCCACCCGGAAGATGGCTACATTCAGCCCGCCGACCTGACGCAGGCACTGGCAAAGGGAGCGCGTGCAAGAGGCGCCACGATCTACCGCAATACGTCGGTACTGAATATCGAGCAGGCAACGTCGGGCGGTTGGGTCGTCGAGACCGGGAAGGGCAGTATTACCTGCGACCACGTCATTTCAGCAACCGGCAACTACGCGCGCAAGACCGGTGCCATGGTGGGTCTCGACATTCCGGTGATCCCGGTCGAGCACCAGTACATCGTGACGGAACCACACCCGGCGTTGCAGCAGCGCAAGCAGGAAGGCCTCCCGGAGATGGGCGTGCTGCGCGAGTCGGATGGGTCGTGGTACCTGCGCGAGGAGAATAACGGTTTCATACTTGGCCCTTACGAGAAGGGTGCGCCGGCCTGTTACGTGGACGGCCCCGATCCGCGTGCCGAGTACGAACT
Source organism: Woeseiaceae bacterium (assembly GCA_041562415.1). Lineage (GTDB taxonomy): Bacteria > Pseudomonadota > Gammaproteobacteria > Steroidobacterales > Woeseiaceae > UBA1847. The sequence goes on along the minus strand of JBFEXY010000007.1, from coordinate 16,308 downwards.
GTTCCAGGAGGACATCGAGCGACTCGAGCCACATATAGAAGCCGCAATGAACCGGGTTCCAGCCTTCGGTGAAGTAGGAATAAAGAAGGTCTACAACGGGGCGATCGCGTATACGCCGGACGGCAACCCGATCATCGGACCTGCCTGGGACCTCGACAATTTCTGGCTGAACGAGGGCCACAGCTTCGGCATCACGGCCGCAGGCGGTGCCGGCTGGCAACTCGCAGAATGGATTGTCGACGGTGAGCCGACTGTCGACATGCTGGGCGTCGAACCGCGGCGTTTCGGCGACTACGCCACGAAAAAATATCTAATCGAGAAGAACGAAGAAGCTTACTCACACGTCTTCGTCATTCATTACCCCGACGAAGAGCGACCGGCAGCCAGGCCGTTGCGAACGGCGCCGTGTTACGAACGCATGAAGGAGCGGGGCGCCGTGTTCGGCCAGAAGTTCGGCTGGGAGCGGCCGAACTTCTTCGCCACGGACGGCATGCCGCAGGAAGACGACTGGTCATTCAGGCGATCGCGGTGGTTCGAGGCGATCCGCAGGGAGGTCGCGAATACAACCGAAAATGTTGGCCTGCTCGATATGACCGCGTTTGCGAAATGCCGCGTGTCGGGGCCGGGCGCCGAGGCATTCCTCGATTATTTCGTCGCCAACACCCTGCCGAAGAATGTCGGCGGCGTGAGTCTCGCGCACGCACTCAACAAGAATGGTGGTGTGCACTCGGAGTTTACGATCCGCCGCGAATCCGGCGACTCGTTCTACCTCGTGTCGGCGGGCGCCCTGCAGCGGCTGGACCACGATTACCTGAAGAAGCACATGCCGCGTGACGGGTCAGTGCAATTTACGCAGCTCACCGCTGCGCATGGCGTCCTGGTGCTGGCCGGCCCGAAAGCGCGGCTGTTGCTCGAGCGCGTCACGGATACGGACCTGTCGAACGAGGCGTTTCGTTGGTTGACGTCGCAGGATATCGTTGTTGGCATGTCGCCCGTCAACGCCATGCGCGTGAACTTCGTCGGCGAACTCGGATGGGAGCTGCACCACCCGATCGAATACCAGAATCATATCTTCGATGTCCTGTTCGCCGCCGGGGAGGACCTCGGACTGAAGCCCTTCGGCATCCGCGCAATGGACTCCATGCGGCTCGAGAAGTCGTACCGCATGGTCGGCACCGAGCTGTCGATCGAGTATTCGGCCTATGAATCCGCCATGGATCGCTTCGTCAAGCCGGATAAAGGTGAATTTCTCGGCCGCGAAGCGCTGCTTGCGTGGCAGCAGGCAGGTATGAACAATCGACTGGTGACACTGGAGGTCCACGATGTCGAAGACGCCGACGCGCTGGGTAATAATGCGCTCTTGAAAGACGGCGAACTGATCGGTCGTGCAACAGGCGGCGGTTACGGCTTTCGGGTCGGCAAGTCGCTGGCGCTCGGCATGGTGAAGCCGGAGCTGGCCGAGCCGGGGTCCAGGCTCGAGATCGAGATTCTCGGCAAGACCTATGCTGCCACGGTCGTACCGGATAGCCCTTTCGATCCCGGGAACGAGCGACTGCGGGACGTGAATGGAGCCAATGACTGACGCAACCGGACGCTGCCTTTGTGGAGCCGTACGCTATGTCGTGCATGGCCCATTGCGCCCGGTGAGCTACTGCCACTGTTCGCAATGCCGCAGGACCAGCGGTCATTTCGTCGCCGCTACAGCGTGCGATGCAAACGACCTCCAGTTACTGAATGATGCAGGATTGCGCTGGTATCGTTCGTCATCGAACGCTGAGCGTGGATTCTGTGGTCAATGCGGCTCCAGCCTGTTCTGGAAGCCCGATCATGGCCGGCACGTCAGCATAATGGCGGGAACGATGGATACGCCGACGGGACTTTGTGCTGAAGAACACATATTCGTCGCAGACGCGTCGGACTACTATGTGCTTGCCGACGGTTTGCCGCAATTCGAACACTACCCGGCGAGAACCAGTGATGCGTAAGTATTCCGCTTTCAGTCTCATTCGAAATGCGATCAGCCATAATCGAAAGTGGCGTGAGGCCTGGCGCAGTCCGGAACCGAAGCGCGAGTACGATGTCATCATCGTCGGCGGCGGCGGGCACGGCCTGGCTACAGCTTACTACCTCGCAAAGGAACACGGCCTCCGTAATGTTGCCGTGCTCGAGAAAGGGTGGATCGGTGGCGGCAACACCGGCCGCAACACCACGATTGTGCGCTCGAATTACCTTTGGACCGAAGCCTCACTGCTCTACGAGCATTCCATGAAGCTGTGGGAGGGCTTGAGCCAGGATCTGAATTACAACGTCATGTTCAGCCAGCGCGGCGTGTACAACCTGGGTCATACGCTGCAGGATATGCGCGACATCGAGCGCCGCGTCAATGCGAACCGGTTGAACGGCATCGATGCAGAGGTAGTCAACGCCGAGCAGATCGCGAAAGCGATTCCTTTCATCAACACGTCGCCGGATGCGCGCTATCCGATACTCGGTGCGTCGCTGCAGCGTCGTGCCGGGGTCGCGCGGCATGATGCGGTTGCATGGGGGTTTGCACGTGCGGCCGACGCCCGCGGGGTAGATATCATCGAGCAGTGCGAAGTAACGGGTATCAATCGCGAGGGCGGCAAGGTCACCGGCGTCGAGACGACACGCGGCACAATCAGTGCGCCGAGGGTCGGCGTGGTAGTCGCCGGCAACGCGAGCGTACTCGCCGCAATGGCCGGATTACGCCTCCCCATCGAAAGTCATCCGTTGCAGGCGTTCGTGTCTGAGCCCCTGAAACCGGTTCTCGACACGGTGGTGATGTCCAACGCCGTGCACGGTTACATCAGCCAGTCGGACAAGGGCGAGCTCGTCATCGGCGCCGGTATCGATGCGTACAACGGTTACGGTCAACGCGGCAGCTTCCAGACCATCGAGCATACGATGCAGGCGATCATCGAATTATTTCCGGTATTCAGCCGCGTTCGCATGCTTCGGCAGTGGGGTGGCATCGTCGATGTGTGTCCCGACGCGTGTCCCATAATTTCGAAGACGCCGGTCGGCGGCCTGTACTTCAATTGTGGATGGGGAACCGGTGGTTTCAAGGCGACGCCGGGTTCCGGCTGGGTGTTTGCGCACACGATCGCACAGGATCGTCCACACGATCTCAATGCGCCGTTCGACCTGGAGCGCTTCACCACCGGCGCGCTGATCGACGAACACGGCGCTGCGGCTGTAGCTCACTGAGGGGACGCGGATGTTGCTGATCGAATGTCCATGGTGCGGCGAGCGGGCCGAAACGGAGTTCAGCTACGGCGGTGAAGCAGGCATCGAGCGGCCCGCGGATCCCGATGCACTCAGCGACGCCGAATGGGCCGACTACCTGTTCAATCGCAGTAATCCCCGGGGGGCACACCGGGAACTCTGGAATCACGCCCAGGGTTGCCGCCGATGGTTCGGTGTCGAGCGCGATACCGTGACGTATAAGATTTCGAATAGCTACCGTCTGTCTGACGGCGCGGGTAAAGGGAAGGACTAGGCGACTATGCAGCCGCAACGACTGCCAACGGGTGGGAGCATCGACCGGTCGAAACCGCTCAGTTTTCGGTTTGACGGGCGCAAGCTCGAAGGCTTCGCGGGCGACACCCTGGCGTCGGCGTTGCTCGCGAATGGTGTCTCGATCGTGGGCCGAAGTTTCAAGCTGCGGCGGCCGCGCGGTATCGTCGGGAGCGGGGCGGAGGAGCCGAATGCAATCATGCAGATCGGCAAAGGTCCACATGCGCAGCCGAACCTGCGCGCGACCCAGGTGGAGCTTTACGACGGCCTGTTCGCGAAGACTACGAAGGGCTGGCCTGGTGCCCGGTTCGATCTCGGCGCCGTCAATGACATCTTCGGCAAGGTCTTCAGCGCCGGGTTCTATTACAAGACGTTTATGCGCCCAAAGTCCTGGTGGCACCTTTATGAGCGCATTATCCGGGCATCTGCGGGTTTCGGAAAGGCGCCAAAGAAGAGAGATCCTGATCGCTATGAGCATCGCAACGCGCACTGTGATGTATTGATCGCAGGCGGCGGACCCGCCGGACTTTCGGCCGCCCTCGCGGCCGGCCGGGCAGGTGCACGGGTCATCCTGGCCGACGAGCAAAGCGAATTCGGGGGCTCGCTATTGGGGACACGGCACACCGTTGGCGGTTCGCCCGCCGACGAGTGGATCCGTCAAATGATCGAATCGCTTGCCGCGCTCGATAACGTCACCTTGTTACCGCGCAGCACCGTGTTCGGCTATTTCGATCACAATTTCCTGGCGATTGCCGAACGCTGCACGGACCACATTCCTGAAGAGGAGCGCACGGGCGTGCGGCAGCGTCTGTGGCGGGTGCGTGCCAGGCAGGTCGTGCTCGCACAGGGCGCGTTCGAGCGGCCACTGGCGTTCTGTAACAACGACCGTCCGGGCGTGATGCTCGCGTCGGCCGTATCGCGTTATATACGTCGCTACGCCGTCCGGCCGGGCAAGCGCGCCGTCGTCTTTACCAACAACGACTCGGCCTACGAGACGGGGATCGACCTCGCGGAAGCAGGCTCGACGGTGGTTATCGTCGATAGTCGGGCGGGTGGTGCCGGGTCGTTGGCAGAGCGGGCTGCAAAGGCTGGCGTCTCGGTGCTTTCGGGTCACGTGGTTACCGATGTGGTGGGTCGCGGTCGCGTTCGCGGCGTAAGCGTTGCCGGCTGGTCGGGCAACCCGTCTTACCTGGTCGAAAGTTCGATTCGCATCGAGTGCGACCTGCTTGCCATGTCGGGCGGTTGGAGTCCTGCTGTACACCTGCACTCGCAAGCGGGCGGCAAAAACGTCTGGGACTCGGAGCGGCAATGCTTCGTACCCGGCGAGACGACGCAGGCGAACGTGTCCGCGGGCAGCTGCAACGGCAAATGGTCGTTGCGCGAATGTCTCCGTGAGGGTATCGATTCCGGCAGGACGGCGGCGACACGATGTGGCTTCGACGCGCCGGACATGGATCTGCCATCCACGTCGCGGGGACATGACAACCCCCTGCAACCGCTCTGGCGCGTGCCTGCCGATGCGGAACCCGAACGCTGCCCGAAGCAGTTCCTGGATTTCCAGAACGACACCAGCGTCGCTGACATTCGTCTGGCCGTCCGTGAGGGTTATCGCAACGTGGAACACGTCAAGCGCTACACGGCCCTGGGATTCGGTACCGATCAGGGTAAGCTGGGCAATATCAACGGCATGGCCGTGCTGGCGGAATGCCTGGGTAAATCCATTCCGGAAGTCGGGACCACCACCTTCCGGCCGGCATATACACCCGTCACGTTCGGTGTGGGCGCCGGCGAGAACGTCGGCGACCTTTATGATCCCGTGCGCAAGACCGCAATCCACGAGTGGCACGTCGGCGCCGGCGCGCCGATGGAAAATGTCGGGCAGTGGCATCGGCCCTGGTATTTCCCGCGCGACGGTGAAGACCTGCACGCGGCGGTGGCACGCGAGTGCCTGGCTGCGCGAAAGTCGCTGGGCATCATGGATGCATCCACACTCGGCAAGATCGATGCCCGGGGCCGCGACGTCGTCGAGTTCCTGGAACGCATATACACACACAATGTCGGCAAGATGAAGGTCGGCCGCTGCGCGTACGGCATCATGCTTGGCGAGGATGGCATGGTCATGGATGACGGTGTCATGGCGCGGCTGGGCGAGCAGCGCTTCTACCTCACGACGACGACGGGCGGGGCTGCGAACGTCCTTGCGTGGCTGGAGTCGTGGCTACAGACCGAGTGGCCCGAGCTGGAGGTCTTCCTCACCTCACTCACCGACCATTTCTCGACGATTGCCGTGGTCGGCCCGAACAGTCGAAACGTTCTCCAGAAGGTCGGCTGCAACATCGATCTCGGCAAGGACAGCTTCCCCTTTATGTCGGTAAAGGATGCGGAACTCGGCGGCTACCCCGTGCAGCTGTTTCGGGTAAGCTTTTCGGGAGAACTGGCGTTCGAAATCAACATCGATAGCGGCTACGCGCTGGAGATGTGGAAAAGCGTCATGGCGGCCGGAGAGGAATTCGGCATCACGCCTTACGGCACCGAAACCATGCACGTGTTGCGTGCCGAGAAAGGCTTCGTCATTGTCGGACAGGACACCGACGGCTCAGTCACGCCGGTCGACCTCGGCATGAACTGGTTGCTGTCGAAGGACAAGGACTTCCTCGGCAGACGGTCGCTCGCCCGTCCGGATTGCGTGCGCAGCGATCGCAAGCAGCTCGTCGGCTTGCTGTCCTCGGATAACAGCACCGTGCTGCCGGAAGGAACGCAGCTGGTGGAAGCGCCCGATGCCCCGGTTCCCGTGCCCATCTGCGGCCACGTCACATCCAGTTATTTGAGTGCCTGCCTCGGGCATCCTGTTGCCCTTGCGCTCGTCGCAGGAGGCCGCGCGCGCAAAGGGGAAACCATCTATGCGGCATTGCCCGGACGAGAGCCGCTGCCCGTGACCATCGCGGCGCCGGTTTTTTACGATCCGAAGGGAGAACGGCAGCATGTCTGAGTCCCTCGTTCGACGCCACGGTCTCGAATCGCTACTCGCTGGACTGTCGGGATCGCACTCTGCCGAGCCGGGTGTCCGTGTGACCATCCGCGGTGACCTCGGGCACATCAACGTGCGCGGACCTCAAGAGGAGCCGGGCTTCGTGCAGTCAGTCGAGCAGGTGCTCGGTCAGGCATTGCCGATCGAGCCGAATACGGTTGCCGCAGACCGGCACCAGGTCTTCTGGCTGGGCCCCGACGAATGGCTCGTCGTCACGCCGGCTGGTGGTGCTGCGGCACTGGCCGGGCAATTGCAGCACGAGGTATCGGGTATCCATGCATCGGTCAACGACATCAGTGGCGGCCAGATCGCACTGATGCTGCAAGGGCCGAAATGCCGCGATCTGCTGGCCAAAGGTTGCACACTGGATCTGCATCCGAGCGCATTTACGATCGGAGACTGCGCACAGAGCGGACTCGCAAAGGCCAACGTCCTTCTGGCGTTGGTCGATGATGAACCTACGTTCATGATCGTGGTTCGCCGCAGCTTTTCGGAGTACCTGTGCCGCTGGCTGGCGCATGCCGGCAGCGATGAAGGCGTTGGATTCAAGGACACCTGATCGAGGGACGTAGCTGCCTGCGCGGCATTGAGTTCCGCCAGACTGCAATACATACTCCGGTCGATGAGCAAGGGTTCAAGCCCGACGATCGATCGCGCGGTACAACGGTTGCCGACCCGTTTCGGCTTCTTGCTGATCGATGATTTCACGCTTATTTCGATGTCGTCAGCGATCGAAACGCTGCGCATGGCCAATCGTCTCTCCGGCGAAGATATCTATACCTGGAAGACGGTTTCAGAATCGGGAGAGGCGGTTTGTGCGAGCGATGGCCTTTGCATCCAGGCCGATTGCGGCATCGAAGATCATGGCGTGTTTCAGGATATCGATGCGATTATCGTCTGCGGCGGCAGGCGGGTGGAAAAGCACGTTACCGAGCCGATCCTGCGCTGGCTGAAGAAAGCAGCAAAGTCCGGCTTGCAGCTCGGTTCGACCTGCACCGGGAGTTACGTGCTGGCCAAAGCCGGCGTTCTTGACGGTTATCGCTGCAGTATTCACTGGGAAAACATCGCATCGTTGACGGACATGTTTCCGAAAGTCCAGGTGCGGCGAAGTATCTACACGATTGACAGGGATCGTCTCACGAGTTCGGGCGGGACAACACCGATCGACATGATGTTGTACCTGGTGCGCAGGCAATGTGGTCCGGAGATAACTGCGGGAGTCGCGGAGCAATTCGTTTATGAGCGTGTCCGTAACCCGGATGACCTGCAGCGTGTTCCGTTGCGGCACTTCGTGGGCAGGCAGTCGATGAAACTGGTCAATGCGGTCGAGTTGATGGAGGCCAATATCAAGGAGCCGATCAGCCAGGTGGAACTGGCCGATTACGTGGACCTGTCGCGTCGTCAGCTTCAACGGCTATTCCAGAAGTACCTGCTGTGCACGCCTTCACGCTACTACCTGCAATTACGACTTCAGCGCGCCCGGGAATTACTGCTGCAGACGAACCTGGGTCTCGTGGAGATAGGGGCTCAGACAGGCTTCGTATCCATCTCGCATTTCAGCAAGAGCTACAAGGAGGTTTACGGTTACTCGCCGAGCGTCGAGCGTCGTGGTAGCCGGGAATCACCGTCTCGTCAATGAACCGTGATGCAGGTGCATGGCACCGAGTGGTTTACCTTGTGCGAGACGCTGCCGAGCAACAAACCGCCGAAATCACCGAGTCCGCGACTTCCGATTACGACGCAGTCCGACTCGCTTTCCTTCGCAGACGCCGCGATCTCAGCTGCAGGATCACCACCGCGCAATTCAGTCGTCACTTTTCCGGGCAGCCTCCGCTCGGCGATCTCGCTCGCCGTGTCAATAAGCGTACGGCCCGCTTTCTCGATCTGCTCGTGTCCGGCATGAATCATGATTGATGCGCCGCCAAGCACCATGACTCGGTCTGCAGCAAACCCCTGCGGCACATGGACGATGTGCAAAGTACCGTCGAACTTTTCAGCCAGTTCACACGCAAATTCGAGCGCTTTCTTCGAGTATTCCGATCCGTCTACCGCAACGAGGATCTTCTGCAACATTATCGCCCTCCGGAACTGCTGTTGATTTGTTACCATACAGAAGATGGTTAAAGTGTGTCGATAAACAAGAGGTAAGCCGCAAATGTTTCTGACAGAAGACAAAGAACACTCCGGTGCGGCCGACACGCTCGGCGGACGCATCGTGTATGCACGCGAAGCGCAGGAGCTGACAACGTCGCAGCTCGCCCGTCGCATGGGCATAAAGACCGAAACCCTCCACGACTGGGAGACCGATCGCGCGGAGCCGCGGTCGAATCGCTTGCTGACGCTGGCGGGCATGCTCAATGTAAGCCCGACCTGGCTACTAACCGGTGCTGGCGAGTCGCCGGTCGATGCGCTCACTGAAACGGAGATGATGCATATCCGTGACTCAATCGAGCGCATGCGGGAGCAGGTGCTGACGGTAGCCGACGAACTCGATCAGTTACGCAGACGGCTCGATACCTACGAGAGCTACCGGTCCTGAAGTCGGTACTGTCGTTTCTCTCTTACGACAGCTTCGCCCCGTTTGGTACTTCACTGTCGACGGTAGCGAGAACGACTTTGTTGTCCTCGCGGTGGAAGCCTGTAACCAGGCATTCGGACATAAAGGGCCCGATCTGTTTCGGAGGGAAATTGACGACAGCGACGACCTGTTTGCCGACGAGGTCGCCCAGTTTATAAAGATCCGTGATCTGTGCGCTCGACTTCTTGCGGCCGATGTCCGGTCCGAAATCGACAAGCAGTTTGTACGCGGGCACTCGGGCTTCGGGAAACACCTCGGCGCTGACGATCGTTCCTGCCCTTAACTCGACTCGCTCGAAGTCGCTCCACTCGATTTCGTTCACTCAATCCTCCTCTTCGGCCAGGTGCTGGATTTCTTCGTCGTAGACCTGTGATGCCGTGTGAGCCGTTGCCAGTGCATCGCCGAACGCCATGTGTGCTTCATCCGGCGCGCTCGCACGGCGTAGCATTCTGTATATCACGAATGCAGCGAGGCACAGATGCACTATGCCGGTAAATGCAAACAGGCCTGCTGCATTGGTCCACGTCATGATCGTCGAAGCAATAAATGGACCGAGTATCGCGCCAATACCGTACATAAGCAGGAGTCCGCTCGAAATCATTACGTAGTCGTCAGCCTCTGCGAAATCATTGGCGTGCGCAACTGCGATTGCGTAGAGGGGAAACGCGATAGCGCCCCAAAGAAGTCCCGCAACGCTGGCCGAGATGAAGGTCAGGCTCGCTATTGACGTGACGACTACGCCCGATATTCCGACACCCATCGTCGCTGCTGCGATCAAGATCTTGCGCCGCCCAATCCTGTCGGATAGATAACCGAGCGGCCATTGCGATAATGCTCCGCCAATCACAGTTGCGGTCATGAACCACGCAGCGAGAGATGGTTCCGGAGTGATCGCACTGGTGAAGACTGGCGCGAGAGACCAGAACGTACCGTTGGCGAGTCCGGTGGCGAGGCAACCGATCGTTGCCGCCGGGGAGATTCGATACAGTCTGCGAATATTGACTTCGACGGACTGGGGTATTTCCGGGGAGGGAGAGGTCGATAGCGCGACGGGTATTGCCCCGAGCGATACAAGCACCGAAGCGATTGCGAAAAGCTGCAGGCCGGTCGGATCGTAGAGCAGCGTCATCATCTGGCCGGCGGCGAGTACGGAGAGAGAAATCATTACGTACGTCGAGAACACAACGCCGCGATTCTCGTTCGTCGAGCTTTCGTTCAGCCAGCTTTCGATGACGACATAGAGCACGGCGAAGCAGAACCCGGAAACCATGCGCAAAAAGGCCCATGCGACCGGGCTTAAGAACAGTCCGTGCACCAGTGGTGCTGATGAGCCGAGCGCCGTCATTGCGAGAAACACGCGAACGTGGCCGACCCGGCCGACGAGATCTCCACCGCGCAGGCATCCCAGCGTAAAACCAAGAAAATAGGCCGCGCCCATGATGCCGATCGAGACCGTGGAGAACGCTTCCAGCGAGGCGCGAACGGGCAGCAACGTCCCCTGCAGCCCCTGGCCGGTGAGCAGAATGGAGACGCCGATCAGCAGGGCGGCAACGGGCGCAAGAGCGTGTTTCATGGCAGCGAATTCTGTTCTCTCCGGCGCCGCATTGGAAGAAAAATCCCGCCGAATGACCGGAAATGACCGGTCTCGAACGCAAGCGGACAAGAGCGCCGCGGCCCGGACCCGGAAGATTATCGTCGACGCCGATAACGAGTTTCGGCCTGGACGGAGATCGACGATGACGAGCAATTACGAATCAAAGCGGCCGCAACGGCGCCTGGGCTGGATCTGGGTCTGGGCCGTTTTCGTAATCTACTTTGCGTTCGAGACTGCGAGGCTATCGTGAACTCGCGTAACGCAAACATCTGGGTCTACGATGACGCGGGATGTGATGTGGTGCCGCCATTTCTCGTCGGCGAAGTGGCCGGCAGCCTGTCGATCGACGAGGACCGCGAACAGATCAGGCGATTTGCCGAATCCATTTTCGAATGGCTCGAGCGCACTGAACGGTCGGGAGGGGCCACGATCCACAGGTTGCCGTAACGCCCGGCGCGAGTGATTCAGCCTTCGCGACTGCGCATGATCGGCCGGGCGACGCCAACCGTGAGTTTTTCACCGAGAACTTCACGACGGAAACGAAACAGCTCCGCGGGCCTGCCGCGTCCGACGGTCGACGTACGGCCAACCGGCTCGACGAGATCGGCCGAAGTGACCAGGCGCCTAAAGTTTTGCTTGTGCAATTTGGCGCCGGAGAGTGCCTCGACGACGCGCTGTAGCTGCAATAGCGTGAATTCGCCCGGCATCAGGTCGAATACGACAGGCCGATACGCCAACTTGCCGCGCAGTCGGCCTAGTGCCGTTGCGAGTATGCGGCGGTGGTCCGACGCCAGCGGTATCCCCATGTCGGCATAGTTCGAGACGTCTTCCGCGCACGGTTCCCGGTTGACGGCGCAGGCGTCTCGTGCCGCTTCGTAAACGAGGCCGGCTTCATACAGTAGCTCGAAGCGCTCATGCGCCAGTACGGCGTCCATGTCGGATGCTTCTGCGCCGCCGAACGTTACGTTGACACGTTCCTGCCGCTCTCTGCGCTTGTGCTCTCTCTTTGCCTTGTTGACCCATGCGTGCAGCGAGGGCTCGACGTGTTTGTCGAGTACGGGTGGCCGCCCGAGCCGCCAGTCTTCCCAGGGCATGAAGCTATACCAGTCGTGCCACTCGGCATCGTAGGTTTCGACGACGTCTTCGTGCGTTAGCGCGATGTAGGCGACGGATACGACGCGGGGACCACCCTCGATCTCCACCGGGTCGCGAAAGCGGTTGCCAAATGTATACAGCTGCTCGACGTAATAGAGATCCAGGCCGGTCTGTGCCTCGACCCAGCGCCGCAGACTGCTCTCCAGGCTCGGATGACTGGCCGGTTCGAACGGTCCGTTCGGCAGGGCAAGTGCCGTCTGGCCGGGTGTCGATGCCTCGCGCCGGTTGACGATGAGCAGGCGCGGCGTCTCGTCCGTCACCGCAACGATGACGGCGATCAGGTTTACTACGGTTTCCGTAACGTTTTGTTTCACATTGGTTTTTTGATTTACGGCCGGTCAGTGCCGACACCTTGCTTGACACACTATATGCTCTGCGTGAGTATAAACGAATATGCTCACTTGGAGCATAAATATTTGACCCCATATAGATACCACGGTTGTACGGAGCGCGGGTGATTCATGCTTGCCAATACTGACTACACGCCGGAGATCGCCGCGGCGACCGCCCTTTATTACGATCACGTCAAGAACGTCATTCCCGCCGTTGAATGGCCCGTGCACGCTCCTTACGTGGCCGCCATCAATGCGCTGAAGAAGGAACGCAACGCCGTGGTGCTGGCGCATAACTACATGACGCCGGAGATATTCCACTGTGTTGCGGACATTACCGGCGATTCGCTGGCGCTGGCCCGCCGAGCTGCGGAAACGGATGCCGATGTGATCGTGATGGCGGGCGTGCACTTTATGGCGGAAACGGCAAAGTTGCTGAACCCCCAGAAGACGGTGCTGATTCCGGACGTCCGTGCCGGCTGCTCGCTGGCCGAGTCGATTACCGCTGCTGACATCCGCAAACTGCGAGAGAAACATCCCGGCGTGCCGGTAGTCACCTATGTAAACACTTCCGCAGAGGTGAAGGCCGAGTCGGACATCTGCTGTACGTCGGGTAACGCCGTCGCCATCGTCGAGTCGCTCGGTTGTGACGAGGTCATCTTCCTGCCCGACGAGTACCTGGCGAACTATGTCGCGCAACAGACAGACGTAAGGATCATCACCTGGAAGGGGCATTGCGAGGTGCACGAGCGGTTCACGCCGCAGGAACTGGAGGATTACCGCTCGAGCTACAGTGACCTGACGATCATCGCGCATCCGGAGTGCCCGCCGGACGTGCTTGCAGTGGCGGACTTCGTCGGCTCTACGGCACAGATGAGCCAGTACGTGGAAACCCGGCGACCGAAGCGGGTGCTCATGGTTACCGAATGCTCGATGAGCGACAACGTTGCGGCCGACGTGACCGACGTGGAGTTCATCCGTCCCTGCAACCTCTGTCCGCACATGAAGCGCATTACGCTGGCCAAGATCTACGAGTCCCTCGAGAACCTCGAGCCACGCGTCGAGATAGACCCGCAGGTTGCGGACAGAGCACGCCGCGCCGTCGAGCGAATGCTCGAGCACGGCTAGGAGTATTGTGATGCACGAACAGCGACACCTGGCTGTCGGAGCCGATGACGTCGTCGTTGTCGGTACCGGAATGGCGGGGCTTATTACCGCACTGTCGCTGTCGCCGCGGCCCGTGACACTGATCACGAAGACAGCAACCCTCGAGAGCGGGTCGAGCCTGTGGGCGAAAGGCGGCATCGCTGCGGCAGTGGGACCGGGCGATACCCCCGAGGCCCATGCCAGGGACACTCTGTCGGCCGGCGCCGGACTCAGTGATCCGCGGCGAGCCCTTGCGCTGACGCGGGAGGGTGCAGACAGTCTGAGCCTGCTTATCCATGAAGGCGTGCCATTCGACCGCGCGCTGGACGGCACTCTCGAACTGGCAAGAGAGGCCGCTCATGGCCGGCCGCGTATCGTGCATGCCGGCGGTGATGCAACAGGCCGGGTGATCATGAGCGCGCTCATTGAGAGAGCTCGCAGAACGCCGTCGATCAATATCCTGAGGAGCACTTTCGCCCAGGATCTTGTCGTTCAGGATGGCGTGGTAAGGGGACTGCTCATCTTCGAGCAAGGCAAGGGATGGAGTTGTCGGCATGCATCGCACGTCGTCCTGGCGACGGGCGGTATCGGCATGGCCTGGTGGCACACCACGAATCCGGCCGAATCGACAGGCGATGGCCTGGCCATCGCGGCGCGCGCCGGCGCAGAACTGACCGATCTGGAGTTCATGCAGTTCCATCCGACGGCCCTGGCCGTCAATACCGAGTCGGGTAATGCGAACTTGCCCTTGTTGACGGAGGCGCTGCGCGGAGCAGGGGCATTACTTGTGGATGATGCCGGAAATCGTTTCATGACGTCTGTTCACGCCGCCGCGGAGCTTGCGCCACGCGATGTCGTGGCGCGCGCAATCGAGCAGAAGGTGGCGAGCGGTGGCAGCGTGTACCTTGACATGCGGCCTGTCGTAGCCAGCGGCCACGAGGGTGAATTTCCTGAGGCCGTGCATGCGTGCCGCGATGCAGGTCTCGATCCAGCCCACGACCTGTTACCTATCGTTCCGGCGGCGCATTACCACATGGGCGGTATCCACGTTGACGACGACGGCCATAGTTCGCTGGAGGGCCTCTGGGCGTGCGGCGAGGTCGCGAACACCGGCGTCCACGGCGCCAACCGGCTTGCAAGCAACTCGTTGCTCGAGGCAGTGGTCTACGCGCGAAGAGTTGCCAGTGGCATCCGGCGCGGGCGCACATTACGCGATGAACTGCCGCTGTCCATTCCGGGCGCGCCCGACGCGCCGCTTCCGGGAACCGAGAAAGACCTCGATGCGATCATAACGGCAACGCGCAAGTCGGTATCGAAGCACGTCGGTATCGTTCGCTCCGGGAATGGACTGCAGTGTGCACTTCGGCAGTTCCGCTCCCTGGATAAAAAACTGGGTCGGATTCCCACGGGCCAGCTGTGTGATGTAACGAGATCTTTCGATCGTGTGTTGCGATGGAGCGAGGCGCGCAACCTGCTGCTCGTTGCGCAACTCGTCGCGCTGGCCGCACTTGATCGCGAAGAAAGCCGTGGCGCGCATTACCGGGAGGACTTCCCGAACCCGCTGCCTGAATGGCAGCGTCACCAGTCGCTGACCGTGGACCGGCTTGCATAAGCGGGTTCCTGTCGCGATATCGGAATCTGCGGACTGACAGGCTGCCACCGATACTCGAAACTCGTATCATTCGGGTGTACCTGAGCGGAGTCCGATAATGTCCGTGGGCCTTTTCAATCGCGCCGTAGCGGCGGCAATGCCGCTCGTTCCCCGGCCGCTGGTCTGGCGGTTCTCGCGCCGCTACATCGCGGGCGTCGATCTCGAGGATGCCTATCGGACGGTAGGTGAACTCAACGCTGCAGACTGTTCGGCCACCATCGACGTACTCGGCGAGGACAGCACGAACCTCAGGGAGGTGCAGTCGGCCGTCGATCTGTACCTCGAGGCAATTCGCGACATCCATGCAAAATCGCTGCATTGCGGGATCTCGATTAAGTTATCCGAACTGGGACTGCGATTCGACGTGGACAGATGCCGGGACGCGGTACGCTCGCTGATCGCCAGCGCCGCGGACCACGGCAGTTTCGTCCGTATCGACATGGAAGACTCGAGCGTGACTTCGGTGACGCTGGATATTTATCGCGAGATGAGGCGGGAGTTCGAAAACGTCGGAATCGTCATACAGTCGTGCCTGCGGCGCAGTGAAGAGGATATCGCCGAGCTCATGGACGAAGGGCCTACCGACGTCCGGCTGTGCAAGGGTATCTATATCGAGCCGGAGGAGATTGCATATGTCGAAGCGGACGAAATACGTAGCTCGTTCAATAGCTTACTCGAGCAATTGTTCGTCGGTGACGCGAGGCGCGTGGCGATCGCAACGCACGATCCGGCGCTTGTCGAGCACGCCGAAGCCCTGATCGGGAAGATGGGCGTAAACAAAGACCGGTACGAATTCCAGATGCTGCTCGGCGTCGCCGGCACCTTGCGTCGCGAACTCGTGGCGAAAGGCCATCCGCTACGTGTCTACGTGCCGTTCGGAGATCGCTGGTACGCGTACTCGATGCGGCGGCTGCGCGAAAATCCGAATATCGCCGGGCACGTAGTGAGCAACCTGTTGAGCAGGAGCTGACAAGGCTTGACGGGGTTGGCCGCAGTTCATGCGGCTGTAACTGGATTGGGCGTGCTTCGCACGCCTGTCGCGCCGCTTCGCGGTGCTCGGAGGAACCCGTTGCCCGGTTCCATCTGCCCGCCCTGCACCCGTAATAAAACCGCCTCCCCCTGACGGGCGAGGGAGGCGATTTTTATTCCGAGTTTGGTCGGGGTAACTGGATTCGAACCAGCGACTTCTACCTCCCGAAGATAGCGCTCTACCAGGCTGAGCTATACCCCGATGCGGATCTCAGGAGCGGCGGCGTACCGAGAATTCGGCGATGGCGATAAGGGCCT